>JBDSIA010000077.1:0-2154 GCA_039918175.1 Thermomonas sp. | reverse complement strand
ACATGACGCATCACACGACTTCACGGCCATCGACACCATGACCCAACTTGCTATTGCCCAATCGCGCCTGCTGGCGCCCACCGGGCTCGACCTGGATGCACTGCAACGCGCCTTCGGCAGCTTGCTCGGGCCCGGTATCGACTTCGGCGATCTGTATTTCCAGCACGCCCGGCGCGAGGGCTGGAGTATGGAAGACGGCATCGTCAAGGACGGCACCCACTCCATCGAGCAAGGCGTGGGTGTACGCGCGATCAGTGGCGAGAAGACCGGTTTCGCCTATTCGGACGACCTCGATGCAAAGGCGCTGATCGCCGCGGCCCACTCCGCCAAGGCGATCGCCCGCGATGGCAAGGCGCACGCACCGCATGCTCTGGCGGCAAAGGGCGCGCGCGCGTTGTATCCGGCGCTCGATCCGATCGATGCGCTGGGCAACCAGGCCAAGGTCGATGCCCTGCGCCGCGTGGACGGATTGCTGCGGTCGCTTGACGCGCGCGTGCAGCAGGTGATGGTCGGCTTGAGCGGAGGCGTGGACACAATCCTGGTAGCACGCAGCGACGGCGTGCTGGCGGCGGATGTACGGCCGTTGGTGCGGATGAATGTGCAGGTGATCGTGGAGCAAAAAGGTCGCCGCGAATCCGGTTATGCCGGTTTCGGCGGACGTTATTCGTACGAGGAATTGCTGGCCGATGACAAGCCGGAGAAGTTCGCACGCGAGGCATTGCGCCAGGCGCTGGTCAATCTGGAGGCCATCGATGCGCCTGCGGGCGTGATGCCGGTGGTGCTGGGCAATGGCTGGCCGGGCGTGCTGCTGCACGAGGCCGTGGGCCACGGCCTGGAAGGCGATTTCAACCGCAAGGGCACCAGTACATTTGCCGGCCGGATGGGCCAGCAGGTCGCCGCCAAGGGCGTGACGATTGTCGACGACGGCACCCTGGAAGGGCGCCGCGGCTCACTCAATATCGACGATGAAGGCGAGACCACCCGCTGCACCACGTTGATCGAGGACGGCATCCTGGTCGGCTACATGCAGGACAGCCTGAATGCGCGCCTGATGGGCATGGCGCCGACCGGCAATGGCCGCCGCGAATCGTTCGCGCACCTGGTGATGCCGCGCATGACCAATACCTACATGCGCGCCGGCAGCCACGACCCCGAGGAAATGATCCGTTCGGTCAAGCGCGGGTTGTACGCGGTCAACTTTGGCGGCGGCCAGGTCGATATCACCAGCGGCAAGTACGTGTTCTCAGCGACCGAGGCCTACCTGATCGAAGACGGCAAGGTGACTGCGCCGGTCAAGGGCGCAACCCTGATCGGCAACGGTCCGGAGACCATGCAGAAGGTCGCGATGATCGGCCATGATCTGGCGCTGGACGATGGCGTTGGCGTCTGCGGCAAGGATGGGCAGTCGGTGCCGGTTGGCGTGGGCCAGCCGTCGCTGCTGATTTCCGAAATGACCGTTGGCGGCACGCAGGCCGGCTGATCAGGCGTGCTCGTCTTCACCAGCAATCGCGTTGTCGCCTTCCTGCGCCAACAGTTCGCGCAGTTCGCGGAACAGCTCGCGGAACGCGTGCGGCGGCTTGTTGCGTGTGCGCTCGTCCAGCGTATTGCGAACCAGTTGCCGCAGGTGTTGGCGGTCGGCGCTGGGCTGTTCGGCAATCAACGCCGTCATCGCCTCATCGCCGCCGTGCCCGAGGAGTTCATCTCGCAGCGCTTCGACCCGATGCAGCAAGGCGGTCTCGCGTCGCCCGGCGTCGCCGTCCTTGCTCATGGCGTCGCGGATGGCGTCCAGCGTTTCTTCGTCTTGCCGGCGCATCTGCTTCGCCAGGAACGCTTGTTGGCGCTTGCGCGCCCCATGCGAAGTCATGCGCTGAGTGTCGCGGATATGCGGCAACAGCTCGTCCGGGATCGGCAGGCGCACCAATTGCGCCTCGCTCAGCGCCGCAAGGGCCTCGCCCAACGCCAATGTGTCCAGCGCCTCGCGCCGGTTGGCGCTACGGCTGGGAGCCTTGAATTCACCGGTTTCTTCGTCGCGTCCACGCATTGCAACAGGGTAACCCATTGAACATTCAGGACATCAGCGCAACTTCCGCCGCCGGCCTGCAAACCGACGACAGCCAAGCGCGGCTCGACCGCTTGTCCGGCATCGCCCAGCGC
>JBDSIA010000076.1:0-8666 GCA_039918175.1 Thermomonas sp. | reverse complement strand
CCAGCCATCAACTGCCTCCCTGCCACTCACTCACTACCCCAGCGATCCACCACCAACCGCACCCGGTTGGACGCCTGCTCGGCATTGATCCGCGTCGGCAGTTCCACGCCACTGGCGGGATCCGCTTACCAGTTGCTGTAATTGATCACCCAGCCGCCCTGCTCGATCCGCAGCAGGCGCTGGTCGGTGCCGAAGACCGAACGCGCCTCGCCCATCGCGTTGGCATCGGCAGGCACGCCACGCAGCCAGCAGCCTAGTGCCGCAACCGGGATTTCCCAACCGGTGGACTGGCGCAACAACTGGCCGGCATTCGTACCGCGAAGCGGTCCACCGGCAACGCCCTCCAGCGTCACGCCATCTGCAGCGGCGGTCAGTGTCCAGCTTTGCCGGGTCACCGGGGCCGACAGCGTCACCTGCGTGCGCCCGGCACCTTGCATCCATTCAATTCGACCACTGCCTCCATCCTTGCCATTGGACAAGGCGACCCGACCCGACATCGCCCATTCCGGCGCGTCGCATGCCATCTTCTCAAGCCCCAATGAGGCGATGCGGGCCTGCTGTGCCTGCATGGCCGCCCCCACCTGCACCTCGCCCACCAGCACGCTCGCCGGGGCGGATGCCGGCGGCAAGCTCTGGCAAGCGACCAACATCAGGCACAACGCGACTGCGCCACACCGGCGGATCATGCACCCACCTCGTGCAAGGCACGTAGCAGCGACGGATTGTCTGGCTCGAGCTTGCGCGCCTCATCGAAATAGCGGCGGGCCTCGTCCTTGCGGCCCAGCATCCACAGCACCAGACCAAGATGACTGGCGATATCCGGGTCTTTCTGCAATGTGTAGGCATGCCGCAGATGGTCCAGCGCCTCGGCATTGCGGCCCAGTCGGAACAGCACCCAGCCATAGCTGTCGATGATCGCGGCATTGCCGGGCTCAGCCACGCGCGCGCGGTCGATCAGTTCCAGTGCTTCCTTGTAGCGGGTGGTTCGGTCGGCCAAGGTGTAACCGAGTGCGTTGAGTGTGGTCACGTCGTCCGGGGTGGAGACCAGGATGCGGCGAAAATCAGCCTCGGCCCTGGCGATATCGTCGCGGCGTTCCCACAGCAGCGCGCGCGAATACAGCAGCGCCTGGTCGTCGGCAAAGGCTGCAAGTCCGCGCGCATACGCGTCCAGTTCGCCAGTCTGGTTCTTGTCCTTGAGCTGCAATTCGGCTTCCAGCAAGTAGGCGTCGCGTCGCGTATCTTCTTCCAGCGCGGCCTCGGACTGCATTGCATGCAGGCCATCCAACGCTTCCTGCTTTCGATCAGTCGCGAACAGGACATTCGCACTACGCAGTCTGGCGATCGCACGCGCCGGCTCGCCGGGTACGCTGGCATACCAGGCCAGCGCCTCGTCGTTGCGTCCCAGCACTTCCGCCAGTTGACCCAGCAGCAGGCGCCGGCTCGGATCCGGGCGGGTCGCCTCGCGCTTGGCTTCTTCATACAACTCGGCCAACCCGGCCTTGTCCTTGGCCTTGTCGAGCAGGCCAGCGCGCTGCGCATAGGTGGATTCATCCTGCGGGCCATGCGCCAGCACGGCCGCAGCCTTGGCTGGGTCGCCGAGTGCATCGTATTCCCCGGCCAGCGACCAGCGCAGCGGCACGGACAGCTTGGCGGCATCTTCCAGCCCTGCCAATACACTGCGTGCTTCGTCCGGCTTGCCGTCTTCACGCAGCAGTTGCGACTGCAGCAGGGCGACGCGCGGCTCCCCGGGGAAGCGGGCGACCACCTGCTTGACGATCCGCGCCACCAGCACCGGCTGTTCGAGCCGCTGCGCCAGGCCACCGAAGCTCAGCCATGGTTCGAGTTTGTCGGGCATTGCGCGGTCATCGACCAGGTCGCCAAGTACGTCGACGACGAGTTCGGGTTGTTTGCCGACGGCGCCGATCAGCGATGCCAACACCTGCTTCCAGCCGTCATCGCTGCTTGCCAGCAAACCCTTCAGCTCCTGCTGTGCCGCGCCTCGCTTGCCGGCGCGGAGGTCCAGGGTCGCGGCGACTGCCTGCCGGGATGTATTCGGTTGCGGCGCCAATGACTGCCAGAGTTCAAAGCATTGGCGAGCCAGTGCGTCTTGATTGGCAAGCAAGGCGATCCGCGTCGCGCGCTCGGCCAGCACCGGGTCGCTGGCGCTACGCGCTGCCTGCAAATACTGGCGCGCCGCTTCGCCCAATTGGCCCGATTGCAAGGCGAACTCACCGGCCATGCTGGCCTGCAGGGGGTCTTCAGGCTTGGATGGCGACGGTCTGGCGGCCTGCGCCAGACCCATGCAGGCCAGCAATACGGCGAACAACAACAGGCGGGAACGAGGGCGTTGCGGCATGGGCATAAGGGCGGGCCGGTACACTATGCGGTTGTGCCGGCAGCTTAGCGCAGGCACCTGAATGGAACTGACCGGCGCATGAAACTTCACGTCCTCGGCATCAACCACCAGACCGCGCCGGTTGCCGTGCGCGAGACGGTGGCGTTTGCCCCGGATGCGCTGGGTCCGGCACTGGCTGCCCTGCGCGAAATGCCCGCCGTGCATGAGGCTGTGCTGCTGTCCACCTGCAACCGCACGGAGCTTTACGCGCAGACCGATGACGAAGGCCAGTCGTTGGTCACCTGGCTGACCACGCACCCACGCACAGGCCAGGATCTGCACGGCTACCTGTACCGGCATCGCGATGCCGAGGCGGTGCGGCACCTATTCCGGGTGGCCACCGGGCTGGATTCGCTGGTGCTGGGCGAGCCGCAAATCCTCGGCCAGGTGAAGCAGGCGTGGGCCGCATCGCGCGATGCCGGGGTGCTCGGCGGTCCGCTGGATCGCCTGTTCCAGCAGGCATTCGTCACCGCCAAGCGCGCGCGCACCGACACCCGGATCGGCGTCAACCCGGTGTCGGTGGCCTCCACCGCCGTGCGCCTCGCGCAGGAGTCCTTCGCCCGACTGGATGAGTCCACCGTGCTGCTGATCGGTGCCGGCGAAACCATCGAACTGGCCGCCCGCCACCTGGTCGAGGCGCGCGTGCAGCGCTTGCTCATTGCCAATCGCACGCTGGTGCATGCACAGGAACTGGCCAGTCGGCATGGTGGGATCGCGCTGCCGTTGTCCGAACTCCATCATCATCTGGACGAGGCCGACGTCGTCATCAGCGCCACCGCCAGCCACGCGCCGATCCTGCACCGCAAGCAAGTCGAACATGCAATGGACAATCGCAGACATCGCCCGATGTTGCTGGTCGACTTGGCAGTCCCGCGCGACATTGCAGCAGACGTCGCCGGCATGCGCGATGTCTTCCTGTACACCGTGGACGACCTGGAACGATCGATTGAGAACAACCGCCGCAGTCGCCGCGCCGCCGCCGAACAGGCCGAGGCGATCATTGAATTGCAGGTCGCGCGCTTCGTCGAGCAGTTCCAGGCCAGCACGCGCCAGCAACCGCTGCGGCGCCTGCGCGCGCATGGTGAGAGCGCCCGCGCGGAAGCTTTGGCCAAGGCCCGCCAGCAACTCGCAGCGGGCGTGCCGGCCGAGCAGGCGCTGGAGTTCCTGGCCCACACCTTGACCAACCGCCTGCTGCATGCGCCGACCGTGGCCCTGCGCGAAGCTGCGCTGCATGGCGACGGCGAGCTCAGCCGCGCGGCCGAACGGTTGTTCCCGGGCACACTGAGTGACGAGTCTTCCGTGGACGACGTCTCCACATGACGCCCGCGCTACGCCGGAAACTCGACGCGCTGGTCGAGCGTCGCGAGGAAATCGAAAGACTGCTGGCCGATCCCTCGGTCGCCGACGACCAGACCCGCTTCCGTAATTTGTCGCGGGAGTTTTCAACCCTGCAACCGGTCGCCGATGCTTTGGCTGCCGAAGCGCGGGCCCGCGCCGACCTCGACGCCGCGCATGCGATGCGCGCCGATCCGGAATTGCGCGAGTTGGGCGAAGACGAGATCGCATCCGCCAACCAGCGCCTGCAACAACTGGAAGGCGAACTGCTCGCCCAACTGGTCCCACGCGATGCCCGCGACGATGGCGGCATTTACCTGGAAGTGCGCGCCGGCACCGGTGGCGACGAAGCAGCGATCTTCGCCGGCGACCTGTTCCGCATGTATTCGCGCTACGCCGAGCGCCATGGGTGGCGGGTGGAAGTGGAATCGGCGAGCCCCGGCGAGCACGGCGGCTACAAGGAGATCGTGGCGCGGGTCGAGGGCGATGGCGCCTACGCGAAACTGAAGTACGAATCCGGTACCCATCGCGTGCAGCGGGTGCCGGCAACCGAATCTCAGGGCCGCATCCATACCTCGGCAGCGACCGTTGCCATCATCGCGATCGAGGCCGGCGAAACCGAGATCGTGATCAATCCGGCCGACCTCAGGGTCGACACCTACCGCTCCTCCGGCGCCGGCGGCCAGCACGTCAACAAGACCGAGTCGGCGATCCGCATCACCCACATGCCGTCCGGCGTCGTGGTGGAATCGCAGACAGAGCGCAGCCAACATGCCAACCGTGACAAGGCGATGAAGCGCCTGCAGTCGATGCTGGTTGAGGCAGAACTCGAGAAGCGCGCCGCAGCCACTGCCGCCGACCGCAAGCTGCAGGTGGGCAGCGGCGACCGCAGCCAGCGCATCCGCACGTATAGTTTTCCGCAGGGACGCATCACCGACCATCGCGTCGAGGGCATGACCCTGTACGACCTGCCGAACATCATCGAGGGCGACCTCGACGCCTTGATCCTGCGCCTGCAACAGGAACAGCAGGCAGAGGCTCTCGCCCAGCTGGCGCGCGAAGGCTGAATTCTTGCCGTCATCACCCGGAACACGCAGTGGGCATTGCTGTCAGCTCTCGGGTGCCACGACTAGAATTAGCGCCACGCTCCGGCGTTCGCCGGCATGACGAGCACAGTCCATGACCATTTCCACCCACCGCGCCGGTCCGGCCGACCTCGATGCACTGATCCGGCTGTTCGACGACTACCGCCAGTTTTATGGCCAGCCCTCTGACCTGGAACGAGCGCGTGAGTGGCTGCGCAGCCGCCTGCGCTTCGGCGAATCGGTGGTGTTCGTCGCCATGCGTGGTGGCACGATGATCGGGTTCACCCAGTTGTATCCGATGTACTCCTCAGTGCGCACTGCGCGCACCTGGATCCTCAATGACCTGTTTGTCGATGCCGCTGTTCGACGCAGCGGTGCGGGTCATGCGCTGCTGAATGCGGCGGAACGATTTGCCCGCGAGGACGGGGCCATCGGCATCTCGCTGGAAACCACGCAGGACAATGCTGCTGCGCGCGGGTTGTACAGCGCCGCCGGCTGGAACGAGGATGCGACGCAATGGTATTCGCTGGCGTTCAAATGACACATCCGGAAATACGACAGGCGTGCGATAGGCGCAACCCCGCCCTACACTGCCGCCATGACTGCCTCCACTGAATTTAGGCCCTTGTCGCTGTGCGTGCTGACCGTATCGGATTCACGCACGACGGCCAACGACAGCTCCGGCGATTACCTCTGCAATGCATTAGCCGAGGCCGGCCACCATTTGCACGCACGCGCCTTGCTGCCGGACGACAAATACCGGCTGCGGGCGCAGGTCAGTGCGTGGATTGCCGATGACGCTGTCGATGGCATCGTGGTCACCGGCGGCACCGGATTTACCGGCCGCGACTCGACCCCGGAAGCCTTGCTGCCCCTGCTGGACAAGCAGATGCCGGGTTTCGGCGAATTGTTCCGGGCCATCAGCTTCGAGGAAATCGGCACCAGCACGCTGCAGTCGCGCGCGTTCGCCGGCCTGGCCAATGGCAGCTTTGTATTCGCCCTGCCCGGCTCCACGTCGGCCTGCCGCACGGCGTGGGAAAAGATCATCCGTGCGCAACTGGACGCACGCACCAAACCCTGCAATCTGGTGAACCTGAAACCCCGGCTGCTGGAACGTGCGCAGCCGGACGCACGGGCGATTGACCAAACACCAATTGACAATACCTGACCAACCCACCGGAAATTACGAAGGCAGCAAGACGATGAGCAAACTCAAGCGCAAGGATTACCAGGAATTGCTGGAACCGATGCAACTGGAACTGGTGGCGATGTCGCGCTGGCTGCTGCACACCGGCAAGCGCGTTGTGGTGGTGTTCGAGGGCCGCGACACGGCTGGCAAGGGCGGCGCGATCGATGCCGTCAGTGCCCACGTCAACCCGCGCCAGTGCCGGGTGGTCGCGCTGCCGAAACCCAACGACCGCGAGCAAAGTCAATGGTACTTCCAGCGTTATGTCGAACATCTGCCAGCCGCAGGCGAAATGGTGCTGCTCGACCGCAGCTGGTACAACCGCGCCGGTGTCGAGAAAGTCATGGGCTACGCCAGCGACGCGCAGGTCAAGGCATTCCTGCAGCAGGCGCCGGTATTTGAGAAGCAACTGGTCGATGACGGCATCCTGCTGTTCAAGTATTGGCTGTGCTGCGACCAGGACCAACAGGAAAAACGCTTCGCCGAGCGTCGCGATGATCCGCTCAAGGGTTGGAAGCTGTCGCCGATCGACCTCAAGGCGCGTGAGCTTTATGGCGACTACACCCGTGCGCGCGAAGCCATGCTCAAAGCCACCCATACCGATGCCGCGCCGTGGACGCTGATCGACTTCAACGACCAGAAACTGGGCCGGCTGACCTTGATCCGCGACCTGCTGGATCGGTTGCCGGATACGCATGTCGATGCCCCGGTCGTTGACCTGCCGGCACTGGCCGGCAAGCCGGCGAAAGAACGCTACGGCGTGGTGAAACCCTTGCCGGATTTCAAGGGCTAGCCGGCAACATCAGATCACTTCGAAGCCCGGCGCTACCGCGTCCTGCGGGCCGGCTTGGCGACGCTCGACCGCCTCCACCCGCGCCAGCGGCGGGCCTTCCTGCAACCAGCTGGCCAGTTGCTCGATGGCATCTTGCTCACCCACCGCCAGCACTTCCACGCGGCCATCCGCCAGATTACGGGCATGACCGCCCAAACCCAGCCGCAAGGCTTGGTCGCGGGTGCTGGCGCGAAACCACACACCCTGCACTTTTCCACTGATCAGGAAACACGCCTCCGCCATCGCATCACCCCGCCAGCTCAGCCCGCATGAGGACCACCTGCGGCGGCTATCGCGGTTTCGATGTCATGCGCGGTCACCGGCCCGGTGATCGTCTTGGCCACCTTGCCGTCCGGGCCCACCAATACCGTCATCGGCAGCCCTCGCGGTGTCTCGAAATCCTTGGGCGGGTTGTACACATCCAGCAGGGCGATCGGATACACCACCGGGTGCTGCTTGAGGAAGGCCTGCATCTCCTCGACGGTGGTGTCCTCGTAGGCCAGGCCGACCACCACGATGTGCTCGCGCATCGCATCCAGCGCTGACAACTCCGGCATTTCCTTCAGGCATGGGCCGCACCAGGTCGCCCAGAAATTCACGACGGTCCACTTGCCGCGCTGGTCGGCCAGATCGAAAGTCTTGCCGTCGACCGTGGTGATCCGTAGCAAAGGTGTTTGCTTTGCGGTGGGCGCGGCCGCGCTTGCATTGGCCTGGCGTGCGGGCGTTGCCGCAGGCACTGCAGGCTGCGGCGCAGGCGCGTCGATGGGTGCTGGCAGCGCAGCAGGCGCTGCTTCGCGTTTGCATGCGCACACCGCGATGCAGGTCAACAACAGCCATGACAGGTGACGCAGACGCATGTTCACTCTCCGGGAATGTCGGCGGGGATATCGCTATAAATGTTGGACACGCGCTGCTTGAGCAGTTCACGCAAGGGCATGCGCAAGCCATCCAGCGTGTGCATGACCGCAATGCCCAGCGCATCATCGCGATGTGGCAGGTGGGCCTCGGCCACCGGCACCCGCAGGCTGCCAGCCTCATACAACTCGCCCAAGGTGACATCGTCCAGGTCGCGTGCGAGCAACCACTCGCCGCTCTCGGCACGGCTTACGACGCCGATCTGGCACAACTGTCCCAGCAACTCCTGGATCAGGCTGTCAGTGAGGATGGGTTCCAGTTTCTGGATCTCGTCACTATGCAAGCCACGCCCCTTGACGCGTGCGAGCTGGAAGCGACCGAGCATCCGCAAAAAGCCATACAACTCGAACCCATGCGGCAGTCGGAACGCCGCAGGCTGGTAACGATATGCCGACATCGACGACGCCAACGAAGCGCCGAACAGGATCGATGCCCAACCCAGGTAGATCCACAACAGGAAGACCGGAACGAATGCCAGCGGCCCGTAGATTTTCTGATACGAGCCAAAACTGCCCATGTACAAGCTGATGGCCCACTTCACCAGCTCGAACAACAGCACCGCCAGCGCCGCGCCCGCCAGTGCGTGCCGCCACTTCACCGTGCGGTGTGGCACCACCTTGAAGATCGCGGCAAACGCGAACATCTCGATCGTCATCGGCGCCAGCCACAGCATGATCGCTTCCAGCCAGCGGCCAGGCACGGTTTCGAAGATCGCCAGCGCGAATAAGCGGGTCGACAGTGCCAGGCTGGTGGCCGCCACCAGCGCGCCAAGTGTCAGCACGGTCCAGTAAACCAGGAAGCGGCTGAATTTCGGGCGCGCGGTCTGCACGCGCCAGATCCGGTTGAACGTGGTTTCCACGCTCACCAGCGTGATCAGCAGCGACAACACCAACGCCACGGTGCCGGCAGTGGTCAACG
>JBDSIA010000075.1:0-2566 GCA_039918175.1 Thermomonas sp. | reverse complement strand
GCCACCACCAAGGCCAGCCAGTACGGGCGCACTGGCTGCAATGTGTCCGGCAGCGGTACCAACCCCAGCAACAGGGCCAGCAACAGGCTGACCGGCAACACCCAGCCATTGCGGGGGCGGCTCACGGGTCTGGCTCCACGGTAGTCTGAATCACCGGCGCGGGCTTGTAGCCGCGCAGCAGCAGCACATCACGTCCGCGATCCAGCTGCGCGGCCGGCTTCACATCGCCTTGCAGGAAGGCACGGCTGTCGTCGGGCTGCAGTGCGCCCAGTGTGCCGATCGCGAAGCCCGCCGGGAAGCGCGCCCCCAGTCCCGAGGTCAGCAACACGTCTCCGTTGCGGACATCGGCCGACAGCGGGATGTCGGTGGCAAGCAGGACGTCGCTGCGCCCGGCGCCGTATACCATCAGGCGTACCCCGCTGCGCGCCACAACCGCCGGCACCACATGGTCGGGATCGGTGATCAGCAAGACGTTGGCGGAGGTCGGGGTGACCGCCGTGACTTGGCCCATCAGGCCGCCGGCATCGATCACCACCTGGCCGATGCTCACCCCGGCGATGCTGCCGGCATCCAGCACCAGTCGCTGGCGGGTCGGGTCCAGGTCGATGTCCAGAACGGACGCCAGCTGCACGTCCAGCCGACCGCGTTCGGCACTGGCCAGCAAGCCGCGCAAGTGGGCGTTCTCCGCGGCCGATGCCTGCAGCCGCGCATTGCGCGCGCCGCTGATCAGCAATGCATTGCGCAACACCCGGTTGTCCAGGGCCAGCTGGTTGCGGGTGACCGCGTCTTCGCGCAACCCGGTGCCCAGACGCGACGGCAGGCTGGCCAGCCACCACAACGGCTGCACCGCGATTTCGGCTTGCGCGCGCGCAGCCTGCAACCACTTGCCGCGGTGATCCAGCACCATCAGCACGGTCGCCAACACCAGCAACGCCAACAGCCGCACCACACCGGCGACTTCGCCAGAACGGGTTGCGGAGGGACTGGCGTAGCTCGGCACGTCAGGGAACCGTTAGGTGTGGATTGTCGAAACGACAGTGTGGCCGATGCAGAGGCCAACGCAAACGGTCATGCCGTTTGCGAGTGCAGCGAAAATCACATGGCTGCTACGCGATTGCAAAGCGGGGCATGGATGGCCCGACTTCGAACCAGGCTACTCAGCGGTGAAGAAATCATTGCCGTGCAAGTCGAGGAGCTCCAGCGCGCGCCCGCCACCCCGCGCCACGCAGGTCAGCGGATCATCCGCGACCTGGACGTGCAGGCCGGTTTCCTCGCTGATCAGGCGATCGAAATCGCGCAGCAGGGCGCCGCCACCGGTCAGCACGATGCCGCGCTCGGCCACGTCCGCGCACAGTTCCGGCGGGGTCTGTTCCAGGGCCAGCCGGATCGCCGCGACAATCCCGCCGAGCGGCTCGCGCAGGGCCTCGAGGATCTCGTTGGAATTGATGGTGATGACCTTGGGCACGCCCTCGGCCAGATGGCGACCGGAGATTTCCATCTCGCGCACCTGGGCCTGCGGGTAGCCATTGCCGAGTTCCAGCTTGATGCGCTCGGCAGTGGACTCGCCGATCAGCATGCCGTGGTGGCGGCGCACGAACGCGATGATCGCCTCGTCGAAACGGTCGCCGCCGATGCGCACCGACTGCGAATAGACGATGCCGTTGAGCGCGATCACCGCGACCTCGGTGGTGCCGCCGCCGATGTCGACCACCATCGAGCCGCGCGCCTCGGTGACCGGCATGCCGGCGCCGATTGCCGCCGCCATCGGTTCCTCGATCAGGTACACCTCGCGCGCGCCGGCTTCTTCGGCCGATTCCTTGATAGCACGCCGCTCGACCTGGGTGCTGCCGGCCGGGACGCACACCAGCACGCGGGGGCTCGGCCGCAGGAAGCGGGATTTGTGCACCTTGCGGATGAAATGCTTGAGCATCTCCTCGGTATAGGTGAAGTCGGCGATCACACCGTCCTTCAACGGCCGCACCGTGGTCATATGCCCAGGGGTGCGGCCAAGCATCTGCTTGGCTTCACTGCCCACTGCGGCCACCGAACGCGCGCCGCCGCCACGATCTTGCCGCACCGCGACCACCGAGGGTTCATTGAGCACGATGCCCTGACCACGGACGTAGATCAGGGTGTTGGCGGTACCGAGGTCGATGGAAAGGTCGCTGGAAAAGTAGCGGCCGAGGAACTTGAACATGCGCTATGGGCTGCCGGAAAGTGATTGGGCGCGCGGGGGAACGCGGGCAAGACCGCAGCCGAAGCCGGGGTGGCTAGCCTAGCAACCACCCCCGCCCCGGGCAAGGAAAATCCGGTGCACATGCGACGGCGATCACCGCCCGTGCTAGCCGCCGACCCGCACCGACGCTACCCTGTGCGCCCGCCCCCTAGCACTACTCCGAGGCCACGATGTCTGCCCTGATCTGCGGTTCGTTGGCCTACGACACCATCATGGTGTTCCCCGACCAGTTCAAGAACCACATCCTGCCGGACAAGGTGCACATCCTGAATGTGTCGTTCCTGGTGCCGCGGATGCGCCGCGAATTCGGTGGCTGCGCCGGCAACATCG
>JBDSIA010000074.1:0-1554 GCA_039918175.1 Thermomonas sp. | reverse complement strand
TCTCGCCTGCAGCAGGAGACGACCGGCATGGGATTCATCGAACAACTCCGCGCCCGCTGGCAGGCCAGCAATTCACTGGTCTGCGTCGGTCTGGATCCGGACCCTTCAAGGTTCCCGCCGATGTTTGCGGGTCGCCATGACACGATCTTCGAATTCTGTCGCGACATCGTGGATGCCACTGCGCAATACGCCTGCGCGTTCAAACCGCAGATCGCCCATTTCGCCGCGCATGCTGCCGAAGATGCACTCACCCGCCTGATTGCGCACATCCACGACGCGCATCCCGGCATCCCGGTGATCCTGGATGCCAAGCGCGGCGACATCGGCAGCACCGCATCGATGTATGCGGTGGAAGCATTTGACCGCTTCGCTGCCGATGCCGTCACTTTGAATCCCTACATGGGCCGTGATTCCGCGCAGCCGTTCCTCGACTTCGCGGACAAAGGCTGCATCTTCCTGTGCCATACGTCGAATCCCGGTGCGCGCGATTTCCAGGAACTCGACACTTCCGGCCAACCGCTTTACCAGCGCGTGGCCGAGGCGGTCAGCCAGCACTGGAACGGGAACCAGAATTGCGCACTGGTGCTTGGCGCCACCTTCCCGGAAGAACTCAAGGTGATCCGCGGCATCGTCGGCGACCTGCCGTTGCTGATTCCCGGCATCGGTGCGCAGGGCGGCGACGTCGCGGCCACCGTGCGCAATGGCAAGACCGCCGATGGCACTGGCCTGATGATCAATTCATCGCGCGGGATTTTGTATGCATCGCAAGGCAGTGATTTCGCAGAGGCGGCCGCCAACGCGGCCAAGGCATTGCGCGACGAGATCAACCGCTACCGCTGAGTACGCAGCAACGCACGCAGCGCTGCGAACGGGAAACGCGCCCAGATCATCGCGAACACGCCTGCGCGCACCAAGCTAGTGCACCGTGGCGCTTCGAACTTGCCGAAATACCGCCACAGGCCGCGGTGCTTGTGCCATTCCACGAACACGGGGCGCGAGCGGCTGGACACGCCGCGCACATGCACCACGCGCACGTCGTTGGCAACGGCGACCCGCGCGCCTACATCGCGCACGCGCCGGCACAGATCGAGGTCCTCTGCGTGCAGGCGATAGTCGGTGTCGAAACCTCCGACACGTTCAAACAGCCAGCGCGGTATCAGCAGCAATGCGCCGGAGACGGCATCAACCGCCTGCACGGGTGCGCCTGCATCCACCTCCACGCCGAGATTGGCCATCGCAGGCGCACGCAACATCGCCGCGAAGTGCGGATCGTGGCGACGCGCAGCGGCATCCCGCACACCTGCCTCATCGACCAGATCCGCACCTAGCAACGCGGGCGCCTCACGTTCGGCGTGAGCGCGCAGCCGTGACAGGGTGTCGCTTTCAACCAGGCAATCAGGGTTGACGAAGGCCAGCCACGGCGCGGTGCTGTCGGCGGCGCCCTGGTTGCAGGCCACGCTGAACCCGGGATTGTCCGGATTTGCGATGAAGTGCAGGCGCGGATCAGCAACCGCATGCCGCTGCACGATCTCCAATGACATATCGCGGGAGTTG
>JBDSIA010000073.1:0-3799 GCA_039918175.1 Thermomonas sp. | reverse complement strand
AACTGGTGCTGCTATTGCCAGCACGCAGCCTCATGGAAGCCCGCGACGTGGCCGAGCGCCTGCGCAGCGCGGTCGAGGCAGTGGCGATGCCGCATCCGGATTCGCCGGTCTCCGCCCACGTGACCATTAGTATTGGCGTGAGTGCGGTCGTGCCTGACCCGTCACGACCGCCGGAAACGCTGGTCGCGATGGCCGATCGCGCGCTGTATTCGGCCAAGTTGCAGGGCCGCAACCGCGTGCAGGTATACGTGTCTGCGTGAGCAGCGCTGGAAACCTTGGCTGATCCCGTGGTCGATTCACCGGCCGCCATGCCGCCATCCAACTATTGCGGAGAACCACCATGCGCTTGCCAGCATTCCTGTCGATGATCACGTTGACGTTGTCGTTGATGACCGCTCCGCTGTATGCCGGCGCGGCCACGCCGTCGACGCTTCGCGTCGACATCCAGCACAGCGGCGATGCCAAGGTCGAGCACTACGCGCTGGAACGCATCGTCGTCGAACCGTTGCCGTGGCCGGGCAATCCAGACCAGCCGCTGGATACGACCAATCGTGGTTCGCAGAAATTCGAGGTGGCCGATGCCGCGAGTGGCAAGCTGCTGTACTCACGTGGCTACGCCACCATCTTTGGCGAATGGCGCACGACCGACGAAGCGCAGGCGACCCAGCGCAGTTTCCAGGAATCATTGCGCTTCCAGATGCCCACCGCGCCGGTGAAGATCACCGTTTATGGGCGCGATGCCGAAAATGCATTCGCGCCGTCGTGGTCAGTAACTGTCGATCCTGATGCTCTCGACGTCGAACGCGTGGCACAACCCGCGCCTGCAACGCCCATCGCCATTCGCATCAACGGCGACCCGGCACACAAAGTCGACTTGTTGCTGCTGGGCGATGGATACACCGCCGCCGAGATGGACAAATTCGATGCACGCGCGCGCGAACTCACCGATTACCTTTTCAGCGTCTCGCCATTCAAGGAACGCGCGAGCGATTTCAACGTGTGGGCGCTGGCAGTGCCGGTGCCCGAGTCAGGTATCAGCCGGCCGTCCACCGGCATCCAGCGCACCACCGCGACCGGAGCGCGCTACGACATCTTCGGCAGCGAGCGCTACATCCTGACCCTGGACAACCGGGCGTTCCGAGAACTGGCGCAGCACGCGCCTTACGAGTTCGTGGAAATCATGGTCAACGCCGAGACCTATGGCGGCGGCGGCATCTTCGGCCAGTTCAGCACCGTGGCCGCCAATAACGACTGGAGCAATTACGTGTTCGTGCACGAGTTCGGCCACCACTTTGCCGGCCTTGCCGACGAGTACTACACCTCGTCGGTGGCTTACGCCGCGGTCGACACGCCCAGCGTCGAACCGTGGGAGCCGAACGTTACCGCGCTTCTGGATCCATCGCGCCTGAAGTGGGCGCATGCAAGCTCCGTGCCGCTGCCCACGCCTTGGCCCAAGGCCGAGTATGAAGCCCACTCCAAGGCCTACCAGGTCCGCCGCGCCAAGCTGCGCGCCGATAACCGCCCCGAGTCCGAAATGAGCGCGCTGTTCCGCGAAGATCTGGCGTGGACTGCCGTGCTGTTCGCGAAGGCGCATCATCGCGATTCCATCGGCGCCTTCCAGGGGGCCAACTACTCCGCCACCGGCTATTACCGGCCGGAACTGCAATGCCTGATGTTTGATCGCAGCGAGGCGTTTTGCGATGTATGTGCAGGGGCCGTAGGCGACATCATCGACCTGTATAGCAAGGGACCCTGATGGACGGCAGGGCGGGCCGCATGGGCCTGACTTCCGGCTCGCGAGGCAGGCGAGTTGCATTGGCTGCATTGCTGTCGTGCATTGCTGCGGTCGCGAGTGCGCAGCAGGCAGTCTCTGACCGCCGCATCGCGATCACCATCGACGACCTGCCATGGCAACACATCGCGCGGATCAGCGATGCCGACTTGCAGGCGCGACATGCGCAGTTGATCGCGCAGTTGAAACAGGCGAATGCGCCCGTGGTCGCCTTCGTCAACGAGGACAAGCTGGAACGTGACGGCGTGGTGCAGCCCAAGCGATTGGATTTGTTGCGCGACTGGCTGGATGCTGGCGTGGAACTGGGCAACCACACCTACGGCCATGTGGATATGCATGTGGTCGGCATCCCGGCTTTTGATCAAGCCATCCTCGACGGCGAACGCCAGCTGCGGCCATTGTTGGCCGAACGTGGAATGCAGCCGCGCTGGTTCCGCCATCCCTACCTGCGTGCCGGTCGCAGCCAGGCTGACAAGGCGGAAGTACGCGATTTCCTGGAGAAACATGGCTATCGCATCGCGCCAGTCACCGTGGACAACGGCGAATGGGTCTGGGCCGCTGCCTACGAGAACGTGCTCGGCGGCACCGACAAAACTATCAGTAATGTCATTGGCGATCACACGACGAATACGCCAGTCGTCGATGCAGCTTCACGCGAAGACACATTGCGCCGGCTGCGCCAAGGCTATGTCCCGTACATGCTCAACAAGGTCGACTATTACGAACGCCAATCGCAGGCGCTGCTGGGCTATGCATTGCCGCAGGTGTGGCTGATGCATGCCAATGCATTGAATTCGGCCTGCTACGCTGAACTGATTGCCGCCGTGCGCCGCCGCGGCTATCGCACGATCACCCTCGATGAAGCCATGCGAGATCCGGCCTATGCACGCGCTGATGGCTACGAAGGCCGCTACGGTCCCAGCTGGTTGCATCGCTGGGCGATGGCGGACAAAAAGCCGAAGGGCTTCTACACCGGCGAACCCGTTGTGCCGAAGTGGGTATTGGATCTGGCTGGGGTCGATTCCGAATAGCCAGCACGCCGACTCTTTTAGCGCACAGCGACCTTTGCCGTCTCCACATGCAGTCGCTGGTAACGCGCGAAGCGGGGCGTGCCCTTTGCGGTCAGTCCGTTGTAGCGGAACGTGACCATGGAGCCGATCGGCGGTGGTCGCGCGCGGTCCGCATCGTGCAGGCCGCTGCCGAGAGCGAAGCGGCGACCGCGCGAATCTTCGACCAGCAGCGCGCCGACCATGCCGGTGTATTTCCCCTTACCCGGGCGGTAACCGACCACGCGTGCTTCGGCGTCGCTCCAGCGTTTGTATTTCAGCAGTCCATCGGTGCGCCCAGCGCGGTAATGGGACAGGGCGTGGTGCAGCATCAGTCCCTCGCCACCGTCTGCAACCAGTGCATCGAGTGTTGCTTCCAGCTGCGCGTGATCAGTCAGGTGTATTTGCCTGATGCGTTGCAACTGCGGCAGCGCAGCCTGCGTGACCAGCTGGCGTAACGCGCGTGAGCGGCTAGCAAAAGGTTGGTGCGAGGCCGGCAGGTCGAAGGCCATGAAATGCACCTGTCGCCATGCCGAATCGTCCGGCTGCAGCGCACGCACGAGGTCACTCACTTGCTGGAATTGCCCGCGGCCAATCCACAGCTCGCCTTCAATGGCCTGTGCGGGCCAGCCGGCTGTAAACCATGCAGGTGCATCGATGCGATTGCCGGCACGGGTCAGCAACTGTCGCCCATCCCAGCGTGCACGAACGCCATCGAGTTTCTCGCTGACCAGGTAGCCGGCGATGTCGATGCCGGCATGGAAGCCACTGGCAAGCATCGGTGCGGGCATCGGTGCGCGCTCGGCGTGGAGCGGCGTGCTCGATGACGCTTGGGCGGATACAGGCAATGCGGGTGGAAGCAGCAACAAGGCAAGCAGGGCGGTGCGCAGGTCCATCGCGGTGATCCGGGTGGCGTGGCATGCAGCATCGTTGGAGCAAGGCTTGATGGCAGTCGGTGCGA
>JBDSIA010000072.1:0-2412 GCA_039918175.1 Thermomonas sp. | reverse complement strand
GATGGCTCCCCGAGGGTGAAGTGGAATGTTGCGCCCTTCCCTACGGCACCTTCGGCACTGATTTCGCCGCCATGGCGTTCGATGATGCGCTTGACCGACGCCAGCCCGATGCCATGCCCCGGGAAGGCATCCTGGCTGTGCAGGCGCTGGAACGGGCGGAATAGCTTGTTCGTGTAACCCGCGTCAAAGCCCGCGCCATTGTCGCGGACGAACCAGTGTTGTGCGCCGTCCTTGCCCATCTGCATGCCCACTTCGATCCAGGCAGCGGGCGTGGCGCGGCTGAATTTCCAGGCATTGCCCATCAGGTTGTCGAGCAGGGTATGCAGCAGGGCCTGGTCGCCGCGGGCATGCATGCCCGGCTGTATGCGCAGCGCGACCATGTGCTCCGGATCCGCATCGGCCAAACCCGCCCCCACTTCCTCGGCCAGCGCACTCAAGTCGACGTCCGTCAGGGTCAGACCGGTACGGCTGATCCGCGACAACTTGAGTAGCGCATCGATCAACTCGCCCATCCGCTCGGTGGCCTTGCGCACGCGTCCCAGGTAGTCGCGGCCGGTTTCGTCCATGGCATCGGCATAACGCTCACCCAGGATACGGCTGAAGCCCTCGATCGCCCGCAGCGGCGCACGCAGGTCGTGCGAGACGCTGTATGCAAAGGACTCCAGTTCACTGTTCGCCTCGCTAAGCTCGCGGGTGCGGGCACTCACCCGCGACTCGAGCGTGCGGTTGAGCGACGTAACCGCAGCCTCGGCCCGCATTCGGTCGGTCACGTCTTCCATCTGTACGAGCCGGGCGATGTCGCGATCAGGATCGCCCGGCACTGGCGCCATGGTCAGCTGCACATGGCGTACTTCGCCATCGCGCCGCTGCAGGGTGCGCAGCGTTCGCACCACCCCGCCCTCGTCATCCAGCAAGACATTCATCTGCGAGGTCTGCAGTGGCTCGTGATTGCCGTCCAGCAAGGAGACTAGCGGCCGGCCGATCACCTCGTCCGGTCCACGACCCAGTATGGCGTTCAATGCCGGATTGGTCTCGACGATGTTGCCGTGGGTGTCCAGCAAGGCCTTGCCTATCGCGGAATATTGCATTGCACTGCGGAAACGCTGCTCGCTGCGGCGGTAGGATTCGCTCATTTCCGCTGCTAGGCGTTCCGCGCGGCTCTGCGTGGTCGCCAATGCCAGCATGAGGCCGAACAGCAACAACGAGATCAGTCCGCCGGCCACCAGCATATTGTTGAGCGACGCCAGCTGCGGCGCGGCGACACTCTGTGGACCGGAGAAGAAATCGAATCGCCAGCGCCGGCCATACAGGTTCAGTGGCAGGCTGTGGGTGAACGCATTCACCTCTCCGATGTCGGGATCGGCGTAGAGCACGACCTGCGCGGGCTCTGTCACATCCACCACGCGCATGCGTTCGCTGTTCTTGGCCGGGGCAACGGCATGTTCCAGCATGCGTTGCACGTGGAACGGCGAATACACCCAGCCGACCAGCGATGCACGGCGTTGGGCAAGGCTGACCGGGGTCTGCCCCACCAGGTAAACCGGCGTATACAGCAACATTCCGGGCACAGCCTCGCCGCGGTCCTGCACCAGACCCACCATTCCCGTAAGTTGGGGGTTGCCGGTGTCCATCGCTGCACGCAGGGCCGCTTGTCTGACCGGTTCGGAATACATGTCATAGCCGATGGCCCCAAGGTTCTGCGGAGTGCGCGGATCCAGGTAGATGATCGGCGCGTAACGCGTGCGCAGGCCATGCGGGCGCACGTCGAGCATCCCACCCCCCGACTCGCGCAACTGCAATTGCAGCCGGACCAGTCGCGATTGGTCCACGTTCGCGGCAAAACCAAGCCCGAGTAGCGAAGGAAATTGCTCATGCAGTGCCAGGCTGTTGGCATAACTGCGCCATTGCCCGGATGATGGCCACGTCAGCGCGCTGAACAACGCCAGGCCACCGCGCTGGGTCAACGCATAACTGTCTATCCGCGACTCGACCAACGATGCCAACTTCCCCACCGTGCTGTGGAACTCCGCCTCGGCCAGCTTGAGCTCTCGCTGCCTTGCATTGTTCCAGGCAACCAACGCCACCGCGGCCGACAACAGCAATGTGGCGATGGCCAATACATGACCCAGCCGCCATCGGAAGCTCCGCGGTTGCTGCTGCGTTTCGATAGTGTCTGTCGTCATGGGCGAAGCATAACGGCTGCGAGGCAATGCGGTGGTCATGTCCTGCAAACGAAAAGGCCGCTTGCGCGGCCCGTTCGTTGCAACTTGAAATGGTGGAGGTGGGCGGAATCGAACCGCCGTCCGAAGGTACTCCATGCCCGGCACTACATGCTTAGCTCGTTGTTTGATCTCGGCTGACGGCAACACAACGTGCGAGGCACACCGGCATCCACACCCGCTTTAGTCTAGA
>JBDSIA010000071.1:0-3873 GCA_039918175.1 Thermomonas sp. | reverse complement strand
TGAATTCATCCAGCGCAAGTCATTCGAGATCTTCATCAAGGCCACCGCCAGCACGGTGAGTTGGCCGGAGAGTTCAACCGCATCGTCCTGGGAAGCCAACCCTTCGAACAGGTTCAAGGCGGGTACGAAGCGGGTTCCCGCCATTGTCGACAAGGCCTTGGACATCGCCTTGCCAAAGCGCGGATCGGCATTGATGCCCGTACCAATGGCGGTGCCACCGATCGGCAGGCGCCGCAGCCGCTTGATACTGTCATCGATACGCATCTGCGCCGAGGCCAGTTGCGCCGCCCACGCGCCAAGTTCCTGGCCAAAGGTAAGCGGCATCGCATCCATCAGGTGGGTACGCCCGGTCTTGGTGACCTTGCCCAGCGCGCGCGCGCGCCGCTCGATGGTGCGGCGCAGGTGCTTTAGGGTCGGGAGCAGGGTTTCGACCGTGGCCAGTTGCGCCGACACCCGCAGTACGGTCGGGATCACATCGTTCGAACTCTGGCCCAGGTTGACGTGATCGTTCGGATGCACCTTGCTGCGCCCGGCGCGTGAGGCGAGCGTCGCAATCACCTCGTTGGCATTCATGTTGCTGGAGGTACCGGATCCGGTCTGGAACACATCGACCGGGAACTGCGCGTCGTAGTCGCCGATGGAGACTGACATCGCTGCCTTCCGGATCGAGGCCGACATGCCCTTGCCCAGTAGGCCGAGGTCGCCATTGACCTGCGCCGCGGCGGCTTTGACCAGGCCCAGCGCGCGGATGAACTCGCGCGGCATGGGCTGACCGGAGATCGGAAAATTCAGCACCGCGCGCTGGGTCGAGGCACCCCACAGTGCGTCGGCAGGCACTTCCAGCTCCCCCATGCTGTCGTGCTCGATGCGCACATCGGCTTGCTTGCTCATCCGGCGACTCCCTGGCTAGTGGGACGAGCTTAACCCCGACACGGTTTAGAATCGGTGTTCGCTGACTTCCTTGCCGTGGCCATGCCAGACACCCTGACCGCCCTGTCCCCGCTCGATGGCCGCTATGCAGGCAAGGTCGATGCGTTGCGCCCGATTTTCTCCGAATACGGCCTGATCCGCGCCCGGGTCAAGGTCGAGGTCGAATGGTTGCTGGCACTTGCGGCCGAGCCAGGCATCCCCGAACTGCCGCCGTTCACCGCTGCCGCGACTGCGCGCCTGCGGGCGATGGCCGATGGCTTCAGCGTCGCCGACGCGGCGCGGGTCAAGGAGATCGAGCGCACCACCAACCACGACGTCAAAGCAGTCGAGTATCTGATCAAGGAACGACTGAAAGACGATGGCGAACTTGGCCCGGCGCTGGAATTCGTGCATTTCGCCTGCACCAGTGAGGACATCAACAACCTGTCGTATGCGCTATTGCTGACTGAGGCACGCCAGCAGGTGCTCCTGCCCAAACTCGATGCGCTGATCGAGACGCTGCGCGCGATGGCCCACCAGCATGCGGGGCTGCCGATGCTTGCGCGCACCCATGGCCAGACTGCATCACCGACGACCGTCGGCAAGGAACTGGCGAACGTTGTCGCACGCCTGCAACGCCAGGGCGAGGTGCTCGCGGGCCTGCCGATGCCGGGCAAGATCAACGGCGCGGTCGGCAACTACAACGCGCACGTCGCCGCATATCCTGATGTCGATTGGCCTGCGTTCTCAAAGCATTTCGTGGAATCGCTGGGCCTGGACTGGCAGCCCTACACCACCCAGATAGAACCGCACGATGGCATCGCAGAACTGTGTGATGTGTCGCGCCGCATCGATACCATCGCGATTGATCTCTGCCGCGACATCTGGGGATACATCTCGCAGGGCTATTTCAAGCAGGCGCTGAAGGACGGCGAGATCGGCAGCTCGACCATGCCGCACAAGGTCAACCCGATCGACTTCGAAAATGCGGAAGGCAACTTCGGCATCGCTAGCGCTTTGTTCCAGCATTTCGCGATCAAGCTGCCGATCAGTCGCTGGCAACGCGACCTGACCGACTCGACCGTACTGCGCGCGCTCGGCACCGCATTCGGCCACATGCTGATCGGTTTCGATGCGCTGCAACGTGGCCTCGGCAAACTGTCGGTGAATCCGGAGCGGCTGGCCGCCGACCTTGATGGCGCGTGGGAAGTCCTCGCTGAAGCCGTGCAGACGGTGATGCGCCGGCATGGCCTGCCGAACCCGTACGAACAGCTCAAGGCGCTAACCCGTGGCCAGGGAATCAACCAGGCCTCGATGCGCGAGTTCATCACCGGCCTCAATCTGCCCGCTACAGACAAACAGCGATTGATGGCGATGACGCCGGGAAGTTACATCGGCTTGGCCGAACATCTGGCAAAGGACATTTGATGGCACGCCGGGATGCTGCGTCCTTGATCGAAATCGATGCCATCCAAGGTCCTTTGCCACTTGGCATGCCACCTGCCGAGTTCCTGCGCAACTACTGGCAGAAAAAGCCACTGCTGATTCGCAACGCGTTTCCCGGCTTGGTCTCACCGCTGGAACCCGAGGACCTCGCCGGCTTGGCCTGCGAGGATGGCGTGCTGGCGCGCTTGATCGAACACGACAAGGTGGGCGACGCCTGGCGTGTGCGCCATGGTCCGTTCGCAGAAACCGACTTCCCGAGCCTGCCCGACCACGACTGGACCTTGCTGGTACAGGACATGGACAAGTGGGATTCCGATGTTCGCGACCTGCTGGCGAAGTTTGCGTTCCTGCCGCGCTGGCGGATTGATGACGTAATGGTCAGCTTCGCGGCGACCGGTGGCTCGGTCGGCGCGCACGTCGACCAATACGACGTGTTCCTGCTGCAGGCGCAAGGCCAACGGCACTGGCAGGTCGATGCGTCGTCGAGTCCACCCTTGGCGTTCCGCGACGATGCCGAACTCAAGCTGTTGCGTGACTTCAATCCGACCCACGACTGGGTGCTGCAACCGGGCGACATGCTCTACCTGCCACCGGGTGTTCCCCACCACGGTGTGGCGGTGGATGCGTGCCTGACCTTCTCGATTGGCATGCGGGCACCGTCTGCGTCCGAGTTGCTGGGTGATTTTGTCGACACCCTGGCTGCCGATGCACCCGACAACCTGCGCTTCACCGACGCAGGTCTGACGCCTGCCAGCGATCCGTTCGAGATCGACGCAGTCGCAATGACGCGCGTTGTCGAAGCATTGAACCTGCTGCGCATGCGTGATCCGGACCGTCTTGGTGACTGGTTCGGCAGTTTCATTACGACGTACCGCAGCGCATTCGAGCCCGCTGCGGACGCGGGCGCACGCCCACGCATCGAGATCGAATGGGATCTTGCCCACGGCGCCAGCCTGTTACGCCACCCGTGGTCGCGCATGGCCTGGCGGCAAGCGGCCAAGGACGCACGCCTATACGCGGGCGGAGAGGTGATCGCCATGGGTCTTCGCGATGCACGTGCGCTGGCCGCGGCGGATGACATCGATGGTGCGCTGTATGACCGGCTTGGCCCGCGCGGGCGCGATGCGGTATTCGCCTTGCTTGAAGCTGGCCACTACCGACTGCAACTGGACGGAACCGAGGTAGGCGATCACGAATGAGTCAGTCCGACCCGCTGCTGCAGCCGTTCCGGGTTGAGCTGGTCGAGTTCCAGCAGGCCATGGCTGAACTGCGCGCAGTCCGCGACGAAGTGTTCGTCGGAGAGCAGAACGTTCCGGTCGAACTGGAACACGATGCGCTCGACCCACTGTGTACCCATGTCATCGCCCGCTTGCTGGACGGCACGCCTGTCGGCACCGGCCGACTGACACCAGAGCGCCACATCGGCCGAATGGCGGTGCGTGCGCCGTGGCGCGGACGCGGCATCGGCGATGCACTGCTGCTGGCGCTGGTCGAACAAGCGCGCCTGCGCGGCTGGCC
>JBDSIA010000070.1:0-2130 GCA_039918175.1 Thermomonas sp. | reverse complement strand
GAACCCAACTGGTCGTAGTAGTAGTACTCGATGCCGGCCGCCGGGAAGAAGCTGTCGAAGACTTCGAAGGCTTCGTGGGTGCCGCCCGGGCCGCCATGCAGCAAAAGCACTTTCAGCTTCGGGTTGTTGCCGACGCGCTTGGTCCACACCCTGAAGTCGCCGGATGGCGTGTGGATCGGGATCATCTTGACACCGCCGGACAGCACGTCGTCGCGGCCGGTGTTGTCGAAATAGGATGCCGAGGTTGCCGCGACCAGCTGCGTGGGCGATGTCGGCTGAGTCGGAGGCGTGGCGTCAAGCCCGCAGCCGGTGAGCATCAGCAAGGCAGCCAGCATTCCGAATATATGCCCGTGCATGATGCTCTCCGCTCCAATAGGCAAGCGAGCATGGCAGAGGGATGGCAAGCCTGCAAACGGGATCCATGGCCGCCTGCAACGGCAAGCCAGCGGCGGTTGCTAAGATGGATCGTCGCAAAATCGCGTGTCCGATGATCATTTCTCACCAGCATCGTTTCATCTTCGCCGCCGTGCCCAAGACCGGCACGCATTCGGTGCGTCAGGCCTTGCGCGAGCACATGAGCGAGGACGACATCGAGCAGGTGGGCCTGTTCGTCAACAAGCGATTTCCTTACGAGGATCTAGCGGCGATACGGCATGGCCATCTGGCGCTGAAGCAGGTTCGACCACATCTTGGCGAAGACGCATTCGCCGACTATTTCAAGTTCGCGTTCGTGCGCAATCCCTTCGACCGTTTCGTCTCCTACTGCGCCTTCATGACCCGTGACGGCGATCTGTTCGGCAAGACCCCTCAAACGGTGATGGAACATTTCCTGTTCGTCGAGCCACCCGAGCAGCACATCCTGTTCCAGCCTCAAGCGTCGGTGCTTGTGGACGATGACGGTAGTCTGCTCACCGACGTGGTCGGCCGGGTAGAAGACATGCAAACATCGTATGACGCGATTTGCGCCCGAATCGGCATCCCGACGCGTTTGCTTGAACAGGTGAACAGCAGCAAGCGCGGTGACTATCGCGGCTATTACACCGATACGTTGCGCGAAGGGGTGGCCGTGCGCTATGCGCAGGACCTTGCGTTATTTGGTTACCGGTTCTGAGGCAGTTACCAACAGCACGGCGCGAATGCCGAGGCCCTGGGTTCGAGCCAGTTTGCGACATCGATGATGGCGACCAAGTTCACCTGACGCCGCGTCCCAATTGCAATGTCAATCGAGTGCAACCGCCTGCGCGTGCTCGCGGGTGGCCATGAATGCCACCGCGGGCGAGCGCTCCTGCGCCAATTGCAGGTTTACGCGTGTCGGTGCCAGGTAAACCAGATGGCCGGCGCCATCCAGCGCGAGGTTCATCGCGTTCTTTTCGCGGAAATCTTCGAGTTTTTTTGCGTCGCTGCATTTGATCCACCGTGCGGTGGTGACCTGCACGGGTTCGAAGGATGCTTCGACGCCATATTCGTCCTTGAGCCGATAGGCGACCACCTCGAACTGCAGCACGCCGACTGCGCCAAGGATCAAGTCATTGCTCATCAGTGGCTTGAAGAACTGGGTGGCACCTTCCTCGGACAACTGTGCCAGGCCCTTCTGCAATTGCTTGAGCTTGAGCGGATCGCGCAGGCGCGCACGGCGGAAAAGTTCCGGCGCGAAATTCGGAATGCCGGTAAAGGCGATTTTTTCGCCTTCGGTAAACGTGTCGCCGATCGAAATGGTGCCGTGGTTGTGGATGCCGATGACATCGCCGGGAAATGCGCTTTCGGCGATCTCGCGATCGGACGCCATGAAGGTCAGCGCGTTGGCGAGCTTGAATTCCTTGCCAGTGCGCGAGTGATGCGCCTTCATGCCGGCGCTGAAGGCACCAGAACACACGCGCATGAACGCCACGCGGTCGCGATGCATCGGATCCATGTTGGCCTGAATCTTGAAAACGAAGCCGGTGAGTCTGGATTCCTCCGGTGCCACCTCGCGGGTCAAGGTCGCGCGCGGACGCGGCGATGGTGCGTTCTCGACGAAAAAGTCCAGCAACGGTTGCACGCCGAAGTTGTTCACGCCGGAACCGAAGAACACCGGAGATTGTTGCCCGGCCAAGTACGCCTCGCGGTCGAACGGATGACTGGCGCCCTGAA
>JBDSIA010000069.1:0-4591 GCA_039918175.1 Thermomonas sp. | reverse complement strand
GGCATCTACAACGGCCTGGTGACCGCGCGTAACGCCTTCAAGAACGCCTTCGCGCAAATCGACGTGCAATTGCAGCGTCGCTTCGACTTGATCCCGAACCTGGTCGAGGTCGCGAAGAAATACATGGCGCATGAGAGCGAGACGCTGGAAGCGGTGATCGCCGCACGCTCGGCGGCGCAGGCGGGCCTGGCCGCGGCCAAGGCCAACCCGGGCGATGCCGAGGCGATGGCGCAACTGGCCGCGACGCAGGGCCAGCTGAGTGCAGGGCTGGGGCGACTGATGATGGTGGCCGAGGCCTATCCGGACCTGAAGGCCAACCAGAACATGATGCAGCTCACCGAAGAGCTGACCAGCACCGAGAACAAGGTCGCGTTCGCGCGGCAGGCGTTCAACGATTCGGTGATGAGTTACAACAACAAGCGCGAGGTGTTCCCGTCCAGCATTTTCGCCGGCATGTTCAACTTCGCCGCTGCAGCATTGCTGGAAATCCCGGCCGAGAAGCAGGCTGAAGTCCGCGCCGCGCCGAAGGTCGAATTCTGATTCGGGTTGTGGATGTGCACGCCCCTGCGTGCACATCGACGTTGTCAGGACGACACGCATGAATTTCTTCGAACATCAGGCCGCCGCCCGGCGCACGTCTTCGCGGCTGGTGATTCTGTTCGGTCTGGCCGTGGTCGGCATCGTGCTGGCGGTGGACATGGCGGCGTGGATCGCCACCCAGGGCGATCCACGCATGCTGGCGTTCACCACGCTCGCCACGATCGCGGTGATCGCGCTCGGATCGATGTACCGCGTCGCCAGCTTGCGCGGCGGTGGCGAGCCGGTGGCGCTGCAGATGGGCGGCGTGCCGGTGCCTGAAAACACCACCGACCTCAACCTGCGCAGGCTGCGCAACGTGGTCGAGGAGATCGCGATCGGCTCCGGCGTGCCGTTGCCGAAGATCTACGTGCTGGAGCACGAAGACGCGATCAATGCGTTCGCCGCCGGTTATTCGCCCTCGGACGCAGTGATCGCAGTCACCCGCGGCGCGCTGGACAAGCTCAACCGCGATGAGTTGCAGGGCGTGATCGCGCACGAGTTCAGTCACATTCTCAATGGCGACATGCGCCTCAACATCCGTCTGATCGGCCTGCTGTTCGGGATCCTGATGATCGGCCTGATCGGCCGCAAGATCCTGATGCATGGTCGTTTCAGCGGGCGGAGCAAGGGCGCCGGTGCGATGCTCGCGGCGGCGCTGGTGGCCTTGATCGTCGGGTACGTGGGCCTGTTCTTCGGGCGCATGATCAAGGCCGGCGTCAGTCGTACGCGCGAAAGCCTGGCCGATGCCAGCGCGGTGCAATTCACCCGTCAGTCCCAAGGTCTGGCCGGCGCGCTGAAAAAGATCGGTGGTCTGGAAGCAGGCGCGCGATTGAATGATCGCAGCAATGCCGAGGAAGTCAGCCACATGTTGTTCGGCGATGGCGTCGGGTTCTCCGGCCTGTTCGCCACCCATCCGCCGCTGCTCAAGCGCATCCAGGCGCTGGAGCCGAACTTTCGCGGTGAGGAACTGCAGCGCCTGCAATCGAAGTGGCAGGCATCGCCCCCGAACGGGTTGCAGGAAGACGTCCACATGGGCCTGGATGGCGGAGCGGGCTCGCGCCTGCCTGGTGCCCGCCAGCAGTTGAACGTGACCCCGCCGATGGTTGCCGCACAGGTCGCGACGCCGGCAGCCGACGACTACGGCCGCGCCGATACGATTGCAAGCGCAATCCCGGAGGCGTTGCGCGATCTGGCCGCGGATCGGGAATCGGTGATGCCGCTGCTGCTCGCACTGCTGCTCGACGAGGACGAGGATCTCGCATCGCGCCAGCACATGGAAATCGCCACCCGGCTTGGCGGGGAATGCGCCGACCATGCTGCACGCATCCACCAGCAACTGACCGCCGACTTGCACCCGATGCTGCGCCTGCCATTGGCGTCGCTGGCGTTCCCGGTCCTGCGCCTGCGCCCGCGCCCGCAACTCGACAGCTTCATGGATGCGATGTTCGCGGTGGTCAATGCCGATGGCGAGGTCTCGCTGTTCGAATACTGCCTGGGCCGCTTGCTTGCCGTGCAGGTGCGCGAATCGCTGGATCCTTCGCGCTATGCGAGCTTCGGCCGGCGCAAGCCAGGCAACGTGAAACAGGAGTTCGCGACCTTGCTGACGGTCGTGGCGCATGCGGGCAGCCCGGACGATGCATCCGCCGCGCAACGCGCCTATCTAGCAGGCATGCAGCGCGTGCTGCCGCGCGACCATGTGCCCTATGCGCCGCCCGCCAATGGCGTGCTTGCACTGGACGCCGTGTGGGAACCGCTGGACGCGCTGGATCCGCTGGCCAAGCAAGTCATGGTCGAGGCGATCACCGCTGCGGTCAGCCATGATGGCCGGGTCAGCGTGGCCGAGGCCGAATTGCTGCGGACGATTTGCGGCGTGCTGCATTGCCCGTTACCGCCGATGTTGGAGCACAGCTAGTTTTCCAACGGCTGTTGGTGTCACCGCTCCGCCTTCCCTAACTCAACCCAGTTTGATTAGATCCGCCGCCCGCTCGGCGATCATGATAGTTGGTGCATTGGTATTGCCGCTGGGCAGCGCCGGCATCACCGAGGCGTCGATCACGCGGAGGCCGGTGACACCGCGTACGCGCAACTGCGCATCGACCACGGATGCATCGTCGTCGCCCATACGGCAGGTGCCGACCGGGTGATAGACCGACTCCGCCTTGGCGCGGATGAATTCGACCAGTTCGGCATCCGACAGATCCGTGCGGGCGGGGTGGATCGGCGTGCCGCGATAGGGATCGAACGCCGCCTGCGCGAAGATCTCGCGGCTGATCTTCGCGCACTCGACCATCATCATCAGGTCGAAGCCTTCTGCATCGCTGAGATAGTTGGCTTGGATGTTCGGCTTGTCGTTGACCTTGTTGCTGGCCAGCGACAGGCGGCCACGGCTGCGCGGGCGCAGGAAGCAGGCGTGCAAGGTGTAGCCGTCGCCGGGCAGGCGGTTGCGGCCGTGGTCGTCCAGCATCGCCGGGACGAAATGGAACTGGATATCGCTGCGCTCGTCGGTGGCCAGTGGTGATCGGAAGAAGCCACCGGCTTCGGCCAGGTTGCTGCTGCCCGCGCCGCGATGCCCGCGCAGGAAATAGTCGAATGCCATCCTGGTTTCGTTGATGCGGTCGTAGGTGATGCGACTGGTTGCGTGCTGCAGGGTGCAGATGTCGAGGTGGTCCTGCAGGTTGCCGCCCACGGCTTCCGAATCGTGCACGACGTCGATGCCATGGGCGCGAAGATGGTCTGCAGGTCCGACGCCTGACAGCATCAGCAACTGGGGCGAGTTGATCGTGCCCCCGCATAGGATCACTTCACGTGTGGACTTGGCATGCGTGGCCTTTCCAGCATGTGCGTAGTCGACACCGTTGGCGCGATGTGAACCGTCGAAGCTGACCCGGCTGGCCATCGCGCCGGTATGCACGGTCAGGTTAGGGCGATGCTTGGCGGGGTGGAGGTAGGCCACCGCGGACGAGCAGCGCGCGCCATCGCGCTGGGTGACTTGGTACAGGCCGACGCCTTCCTGCGTAGCGCCATTGAAGTCGTGGTTGACCGGGATGCCGGCCTGGTGGGCGGCGTCGATGAACGCCTGCGAGAGCACATTGTGATGGCGCAAATCGCTGACGCCCAGTGGCCCTTTTCCGCCATGCAGGGAATCGCCGCCACGGCTGTTGCCTTCGGCGCGCTTGAAATAGGGCAGCACGCTGGCCCAATCCCACCCCGACGCGCTGCGTGCCCAGTCGTCGTAGTCCTTTTCAACGCCGCGGATGTAACACATCGCATTGATGGAACTCGATCCACCCAGCACCTTGCCGCGCGGCCACCATAGGCGGCGCCCGTTGAGCTGCGGCTCGGGCGCGGTGTTGTAGTCCCAGTTCACGCCCTTGCGGTTGACCAGCTTGGCCAGTCCGGCGGGCATGTGGATTAAGGGATGCCAGTCACGCGGGCCGGCTTCCAGCAACAATACGTTGACGTCGGGGTCTTCGCTCAGCCGGTTGGCGATTACGCAGCCGGCGGAACCGGCGCCGACGATGATGTAGTCGAATATCTTGTCCAAAAGCAGCGACCGTCCCACGGTGATGACCGGCTGACGCTAAGCGCCATGGCTAGAGTAAATGCTCGATGGGGCTGCGGCAGTGGCACATGGCATCCGCTGCGGTTACCTTTGGGCATCGCCGCGCCGTGCCGCGCAAAGACCGGGCCCAGATGACGGACACCGCCACCACCGGCCGCATTGGTCGTTTCACGTCCGCAATGGGCGAATCGCCCGCACTGCTGTGGTCGTTCCTGTATTTCTTCTGCCTGCTCAGCGGCTATTACGTGCTGCGCCCGGTACGCGAGGCGATGGGTGCGTCCAGCGACATGGCCACGCTGTTCCCGCCTGCGATGATTGATTTTTTCGCGGTGCGCGGCATGCCGCTGAAGGACCTGAGCCTGCAGGTGCTTTTCAGCATGACCTTCGTGATCATGCTGCTGCTGCAGCCCGTTTACGGCGCGCTGGTCAGTCGCTACCCGCGCCGGGTGT
>JBDSIA010000068.1:0-12684 GCA_039918175.1 Thermomonas sp. | reverse complement strand
CGATGCGCCGGCCTTCAGTTTCCAGGGACATCCGGAAGCCTCGCCGGGTCCTCACGACGTGGCATCGCTATTCGATCGATTCACGGCGCTGATGGCCAACAAGCAAGTGGAGGCCAACTGACATGCCCAAGCGCACGGACATCAAGACTGTCCTGATCATCGGCGCTGGCCCGATCGTGATCGGCCAAGCGTGCGAGTTCGACTACTCCGGCGCGCAAGCGTGCAAGGCGTTGCGCGACGAGGGGTATCGGGTGGTGCTGGTCAACAGCAACCCGGCGACGATCATGACCGATCCCGACATGGCCGACGCGGTCTACATCGAGCCGATCAACTGGCAGACGGTCGAACGCATCATCGCCAAGGAAAAGCCCGACGCGCTGCTGCCGACCATGGGTGGCCAGACTGCGCTGAACTGCGCGCTGGACCTGGCCGACCACGGCGTGCTGGAAAAGTACGGCGTCGAACTTATCGGCGCCAAGCGCGAAGCGATCCGCATGGCCGAAGACCGTGAGTTGTTCCGCGTGGCGATGGGCGAGATTGGCCTGGAGTGTCCGAAGGCGGAAGTTGCGCGTTCGCTGGAACAGGCACTCGACATCCAGACCCGGGTTGGCTATCCCACCATCATCCGACCCAGCTTCACCCTTGGCGGCAGCGGCGGCGGCATCGCCTACAACCGCGAGGAATTGATCGAGATCGTCACCCGCGGCCTGGAGCTGTCGCCGACCAGCGAAGTGTTGGTGGAAGAGTCGGTGCTTGGCTGGAAGGAATTCGAAATGGAAGTGGTCCGCGACACCGTGGACAACTGCATCATCGTGTGCAGTATCGAAAACCTCGACCCGATGGGCGTGCACACCGGCGACTCGATCACCGTGGCGCCGGCGCAGACCCTGACCGACAAGGAATACCAGCGCCTGCGCAATGCATCGATTGCCGTGCTGCGCAAAATTGGCGTGGACACCGGCGGCAGCAATGTGCAGTTCGGCATCAATGCCAGTACCGGGCGCGTGGTCGTGATCGAGATGAATCCACGGGTGTCGCGTTCGTCGGCGTTGGCCTCAAAGGCGACGGGGTTCCCAATCGCCAAGGTCGCAGCCAAGCTTGCGGTCGGCTACACGCTGGACGAGTTGAAGAACGAAATCACCGGCGGCCTGACCCCGGCCTCGTTCGAGCCCAGCATCGACTATGTGGTCACCAAGATTCCGCGGTTCGCCTTTGAGAAATTCCCGACCGCCGATGCACGCCTGACCACCCAAATGAAATCGGTGGGCGAGGTGATGGCAATCGGACGCACCTTCCAGGAATCCCTGCAAAAAGCATTGCGCGGTCTGGAAACCGGCAAGGTCGGGCTCGATCCGACTGGCCTTAACCTGACCGACGAGAACGACCTCGCGACCCTTCGCCGCGAAATGAAGGAGCCCGGTCCAGAGCGCATTTTCTATCTGGCCGATGCGTTCCGCGCCGGCATGAGCGTGGAAGAGGTGCATGCACTGTCGTTCGTAGATCCGTGGTTCCTCGACCAGATCGAGGAACTTGTCGAGTTCGAAGTGGACATCGCCCATCGTGGCCTGGATGGCCTGGATGCAGCGCGCCTGCGCGCACTCAAGCGCAAGGGCTTTTCAGACATCCGCATCGCCCAGCTGACCGGCACCAACGAGTCGGCGGTGCGGGCGCTGCGCAAGGCGTTCGGCGTGCGCCCGGTGTACAAACGGGTGGACAGTTGCGCAGCCGAGTTCGCGACCACCACCGCCTATCTGTATTCGACCTACGAGGACGAATGCGAGGCACAGCCGACCGATCGCAAGAAAATCATGGTGTTGGGTGGCGGCCCGAATCGGATCGGCCAGGGCATCGAGTTCGACTACTGCTGCGTGCACGCCGCTCTCGCCCTGCGCGAAGATGGCTACGAGACCATCATGGTCAACTGCAACCCGGAAACAGTGTCGACCGATTACGACACCTCGGACCGCCTGTACTTCGAGTCGCTGACGCTGGAAGACGTGCTGGAGATCGTCGAACTCGAAAAGCCACATGGCGTGATCGTGCAATACGGCGGGCAAACCCCGCTGAAATTGGCCAAGGCACTGGAAGCCAATGGGGTACCAATCATCGGGACTTCGCCGGAATCGATCGACTTGGCCGAGGATCGCGAGCGCTTCCAGCAACTGGTCACCAAACTAGGCCTGCTGCAGCCGCCGAACCGCACTGCGCGCAGCGACGAGGAAGCCTTGCTGCACGCGCGCGAGATTGGTTACCCGCTGGTTGTGCGACCGAGTTATGTCCTTGGTGGCCGCGCGATGGAAGTGGTGCATGCAGAAGTCGACCTTGCGCGCTACATGCGCGAGGCAGTCAAGGTTTCGCACGATTCACCGGTGCTGCTCGACCGTTTCCTCGACAATGCGGTCGAAGTGGACATCGACGTCATCGCCGATCATGAAGGCAACGTGCTGGTCGGCGGCGTTATGGAACACATCGAGGAGGCAGGCGTCCATTCCGGCGATTCGTCGTGCTCGTTGCCGCCGTATTCGCTGTCGGCCCATACCCAGGCGCGGCTGCGCGAACAGGTCGTGATGCTGGCCAAGGCGCTCAATGTCATTGGGCTGATGAACACCCAGTTCGCGGTACAGACCGATGCGGATGGCAACGACACCATCTTCCTGCTGGAAGTAAACCCACGTGCCTCGCGCACGGTGCCGTTCGTGTCCAAGGCGATCGGCCAGCCGCTGGCCAAGATCGCCGCGCGTTGCATGGCCGGCAAGTCGCTGGCGGAGCAGGGTGCCACCAAGGAAATCGTGCCTGATTACTATTCGGTCAAGGAGGCGATATTCCCGTTCGCCAAGTTCCAGAATGTGGACCCGATCCTCGGCCCGGAAATGCGTTCCACCGGTGAGGTGATGGGCGTTGGACGCACGTTCGGCGCCGCGTTCGCGCGTGCTGAAGAAGCCGCAAATATACTGCCGCCGAAGCCGGGCAAGGCATTCATCTCGGTGCGCGATCCGGACAAGGCGCGCGTGGTACCGGTTGCGCGAGACATGATCGCGCGCGGCTTCAGCCTGGTCGCCACCACCGGTACTGCCAACGTTCTGGCTGCCAACGGGATTGCTTGCGACCGCATCAACAAAGTGATTGAAGGCCGTCCGCATATTGTCGACCTGATCAAGAACGGCGAGATTTGCTACATCGTCAACACCACCGAAGGACGCCAGGCGATTGCCGACTCCTTCTCGATCCGGCGCGAGGCCCTGCAGCATCGCGTCACATACTCCACCACCGTGGCCGGCGCGCGTGCATTGCTGCACTCGCTGGACCATCGTGGCGTCGGCGAAGTGCTGGCGCTGCAGGAACTTCACAAGGAACTGAAGTGAAACAAGCTCCGATTACCGCGAAGGGCGCCACCCGCCTGCGCAGCGAACTGGAAGAACTGAAGTCGGTGAAAAGACCGAAGGTCATCGCCGAGATCGCCGAGGCGCGTGCGCATGGTGACCTAAAGGAAAACGCCGAATACCATGCCGCACGCGATCAACAGAGCTTCATCGAAGGTCGCATCAAGCACCTGGAAGGCGAGCTGTCGCATGCACAGGTGATCGACGTTGCAACCCTGACTGCCGGCGACAAGGTCGTGTTTGGTGCGACCGTTCAATTGGCTGATTGCGATACCGACGAAGAGCGCACCTACCAGATCGTTGGCGATCTGGAAGCCGACATCAAGCTGGGCCTGATCGCGATTTCCTCGCCGGTGGCGCGCGCACTGATCGGCAAGCACGAGGGCGATACCGCCACCATCGAAGCGCCGGCCGGCACCCGCGAGTACGAGATCATGTCGGTTCGTTATCTGGGCTGAGATGACGAAACTTACCCTGTTGCTGCCGGATGGCGAGCGATTCGCCGGGATCGCATTGCCGGCTTCGCTGGCCAAGGCCTTGGGTCGCGCGGATCAAGTGACTGGGCAGGCCGGCGACCAGGCACAGCTGGCACGACATTTCAGGTTGGTGCCGAATCGCTGGTCCGATGCGGCATTGACTCGTGCGACTGACGCCGGGGTGGACGACGCGCGTTCGGCTGCCTGGCTGCGTGCCGATCCCGCCTATATCCGCCCCGACATCAATGGCGCACGTCTGCTGGCGACGGGTGCAGGGCTGTCTATTAGCGTGCAGGATGTCGATGCATTCCTGCCGGCGCTGCGTCCGCTGTTTGGCGATGCCGGTTTCCTGCTGGATGCGCCACATCCGTCACGCTGGTACGTGCGGCTGTCGCGTGAGAGCCGGCTTCCCGAGTTCGCTCCACCCAGCGATGTGCTGGGCGAAGATGTGTTCGACCACACGCCTGACGGCCCGGAGGCACGCCGCTGGCGCACGCTGTTGAGCGAAACGCAGGTCATGCTGCACAACCATCCGCGCAACGAGGAGCGCGCACGCGCGGGATTGGTGCAGGTCAACTCGCTTTGGTTCTGGGGCGGCGGGGTCTTGCCCGACAGCGTGGCCAGCGACGTGCTCACTGTGTTTTCGGATGATCCGGTCTTGCACGGTCTTGCTGGCGTCTGCACATTCACTGCCATGCCATTCGCCGAGTTCACTGGTTTCGAATCCCTGGTCGACGCCGCGCTGCTCGACCTGCGTGCAGTCCGCGATCCGAAGGTGTTACTCGAACGTTGGTTACAGCCAGCCCATGTCTTTGCTATGCAAGACAAAGTCGATTTCGATTTTGCTGATGGCCGAATGTTTCGAATGCAGCCTGGCCAACGTTGGCGCTTATGGCGCAAGCCCCGCACGGCGTTGACCGCGTGAGCGTGCAGCGGCGCATCGTCCGTCGCGAACAACCGGCGAGCATCGATGGTGAGTGGCCAGCGCAATGGCCACCATTGTTGCAACGCCTGCATGCTGCGCGAGGCAGCTCAGGCGCAGCTCAAGCCATGCCACGGCTTGCCGATCTGCTGCCATTCGGTTTGCTGACCGACATCGAAAAGGCGGTGCATCTTCTTGACGATGCCATCAATCGTGGCGCGCATATCGTGGTGGTCGGCGACTACGACTGTGACGGCGCCACTGCCTGTGCGGTCGGCGTACGCGGCCTGCGCATGCTGGGAGCCAAACATGTGTCGCACGCGGTGCCCAATCGCATCGTCCATGGCTACGGAATGACGCTGGGATTGGTCGAAGAGCTTGTCGGCCTGAAGCCCGATCTCCTGGTGACCGTCGATCACGGCATCGCCTGCCATGCGGGCATCGCTGCGGCCAAAGCACACGGCTGGCAAGTGTTGGTGACCGACCATCATTTGCCCGGTGCGAGTTTGCCAGCTGCGGACGCCATCGTTGATCCCAACCAGCCCGGTGATGCATTCCCGAGCAAAGCACTGGCTGGGGTCGGGGTGATGTTCTATGTGTTGCTGGCACTGCGTGCGAAACGTGGCGTGCAGGCCGACCTGGGATCACTACTGGATCTGGTTGCAGTGGGCACGGTGGCCGACATGGTGGCGCTGGATGCCAACAATCGTGCGCTGGTTGGTGCCGGCTTGAGGCGCTTGCGCGCCGGGCAGGGTTGCGCCGGTTTGCGCGCATTGATCGACGTGGCCGGGCGAGACGCTGAAAGCCTGACCACGACCGATATCGGGTTCGCTATTGGTCCACGCATCAATGCGGCGGGTCGCTTGGAGGACATGAGCATAGGCATCGAATGCCTGCTTACCGATGATCCAACTCAGGCCATGCAACTGGCACAGATCCTGCAGTCGATCAATCACGAGCGTCGTGGCGTGCAGGCCGAAATGCAGGACATGGCCGAAGCGCAGATGCCCAACCTTGGCGATGCCGCCACTTCATACGCGATATGCCTGTACGACACCGACTGGCATCCCGGCGTGGTCGGGCTGGTTGCATCCAAGACCAAGGAACGCTTGCATCGACCGGCAATTGCGTTTGCGCCGGCCGAACCCGGAAGCAGCATGCTGCGTGGCTCTGCGCGCTCCATCCCGGGCTTCCATATCCGCGATGCGCTGGCGCTGGTGGATGCGCGGCATCCTGGCCTGGTTCCGCGTTTCGGCGGGCACGCGATGGCCGCGGGATTGAGTCTGGAACTCGACGATCTCCCTGCGTTTCGCGAAGCCTTCCAGCAGGTTGCATCCGAATGGCTGACGCCGGACCTGCTGACCGACACCCTGCACAGCGATGGCGAGCTGGCTGCCGATGAATTCGTCATTGCGTCCGCACTGGCCCTGCGTGATGGTGGCCATTGGGGGCAGGGCTACCCCGAACCGCTGTTCGATGGCGAATTCGATGTGCTGGGCTGGCGCATCGTCGGCGAGCGTCATCTCAAGCTGGATCTCAAGCATGCCGATCGCCGAGTCAATGCGATTCACTTCGGTGGCTGGAACGGCGTGCCGCCATCGGAACGCTTGCTACTGGCCTATCGGCTTGCGCCGGACGACTATCGCGGGAGCGGTGCGATTCAGTTGATTGTCGTGCATGCCCAGCCAGTCGCTAAGCCGCTGAAGGTTTGAAGCATCTGAGCTTGGGGATCCGCCATTGAACGCAGAGAACAGTTGTCGCTAGCGAGACAGCTGGGATGAGCAGCTGCGGTAGAATTGGCGGTCTTTCATTAACCGCCCCCACTCATGATCGAACTCAATCCCATCCGGGCCCGCATCGCCGACCTGATTGCTCGCCTCGATTCGCTCCGGGGGTTTCTTTGACTACGATGCCAAGGGCGAGCGCCTGGAAGAAGTAGAACGCGAACTGGAGAACCCGGACGTCTGGAACGATTCAGAACGTGCGCAAGCGCTGGGGCGTGAACGTTCGTTGCTGGACAAGACCGTCAACGGCATCCGTGAACTCACCGACGGCCTGGCCGGTGGCAATGAGCTGCTGGAACTGGCCGAGATGGAGGACGACGAGGAAACCGCGCTGGCCGTGGTGACCGATGTCGATCGATTCGAGAAAGGCGTTGACGCACTGGAATTCCAGCGCATGTTCTCCGGCAAGATGGACACCGCGAATGCTTTCGTCGACATCCAGGCCGGCGCAGGGGGCACCGAGGCGCAGGACTGGGCCGAAATGTTGCTGCGGATGTATCTGCGCTGGGCCGAATCGCGCGGCTGGACGACCGAATTGATGGAGGTGAGCGGCGGTGATGTTGCTGGCATCAAGTCGGCCACGTTCCGTGTCGAGGGCGAGTACGCCTACGGCTGGTTGAAGACCGAGATCGGCGTGCATCGGCTGGTGCGCAAATCACCGTTTGATTCCGACAACCGCCGCCATACCAGTTTCACCAGCGTTTTCGTATCGCCGGAAGTGGATGACGACATCGAGATCGACATCAACCCGGCCGACCTGCGCACTGACGTGTACCGCTCCTCCGGCGCCGGTGGGCAGCACGTCAACAAGACCGAGTCGGCGGTGCGCATCACTCACATCCCGACCAACACGGTCGCTGCCTGCCAGAACGGGCGCAGCCAGCACCAAAACCGCGACACTGCGATGAAGATGCTGATGGCCAAGCTCTACGAGTTGGAGGTTCAGAAGCGCAACGTTGAGAGGGATGCGCTGGAAGCCACCAAGTCCGACATCGGGTGGGGAAGCCAGATCCGCAACTACGTGCTCGACCAGAGCCGGATCAAGGACCTGCGCACCGGCATCGAGCGCAGCGACACCCAGAAGGTGCTCGATGGTGACCTCGACGAATTCGTTGAAGCCAGCCTGAAATCGGGGCTGGAGGCTGGCTCGAAACGGATCGACGCAACTTGAGGCAGGTCTGCATGAGACTGCAATGCCCGGGAACGCCGCTCAAACCGCTCCTGCGACCACACTTTCTTTGATGCATAACGCCATGACCGACGAAACGCCCACCACCCCCATCGACGAAAACCACCTGATCGCCGAACGCCGCGGCAAGCTCGCCGCGTTGCGCGGGCAGGGGATCGCGTTCCCGAACGACTTCCGCCGAGCGGATTACGCGCAGGATCTGCAGGATGCGTATGCAGACGTAGAGCAGTGGACTGGCGAAGCGCTGGAAGCTGAAAACGCGCGCGTGATGATTGCCGGACGCCTGTTGGCCAAGCGCGTCATGGGCAAGGCAGCGTTCGCGCAAGTACAGGACATGACGGGCCGAGTCCAGTTGTTCCTGCAGGGCAGTACGCTTGGCGCTGCCTACGATGCCTTCAAGAGTTGGGATGTGGGCGACATCGTGGCTGCCGAAGGCACCCTGATGCGGACCAAGACCGGCGAGCTTTCTGTACGTGCCGAAACCCTGCGCCTGCTGGTGAAGTCGCTACGCCCGCTGCCGGACAAATGGCATGGATTGGCCGATGTAGAACAACGCTACCGTCAACGTTATGTCGATTTGATCGTCAATCCCGACGCACGCGACGTGTTCATCGCACGCTCGCGGATCGTCTCCAGCATGCGTCGCTGGCTGGACGGCCGCCGATTTCTGGAAGTGGAGACGCCGATGATGCATTACATCGCCGGCGGTGCCACCGCGCGCCCGTTTACCACACACCACAATGCACTGGACCTCGACTTGTTCCTACGCGTCGCTCCCGAGCTCTACCTCAAGCGTCTCGTGGTGGGTGGCATGGAGCGCGTTTACGAAATCAACCGCAATTTCCGTAATGAAGGCGTGTCGACCCGCCACAACCCCGAATTCACCATGCTCGAGTTGTACGAAGCGTACGTCAGCTATACCGAGGTCATGGACCTGACTGAAGGCATGATTCGTGACGTTGCAAGTGATGCGATGGGCAAGTTGCAATTCCGTTGGGACGAACAGGACATCGATCTGGCGCCTGCGTTCCGTCGCTGGAAGCTCGAAGAGGCTGTGCGCGAATTGAACCCGGAAATCTCGGTCGCCGATTGCCGGGACCGCGGAGCGCTAGCCGCGCACTGCAAGCGCCTCGGTGTCCACGTGAAGTCGGGTTACGGCTGGGGCAAGCTGCTGCTGGAAATCTTCGAGAAAACGGTGGAAGCCGGATTGGTGCAGGCGACCTTCATCACTCATTACCCGGTAGAGGTCTCGCCCTTGGCGCGTGAATCGGACAGCGAGCCCGGCATCACCGACCGTTTCGAATTGTTCGTTGGCGGCAAGGAACTGGCGAATGGCTTCTCCGAACTCAACGACCCCGAAGACCAGGCTACGCGTTTCCGCGCCCAGGTAGAGGCGAAGGAGGGCGGCGATGACGAAGCCATGCATTTCGATGCCGACTACATCCGCGCGCTGGAAGTTGGTTTGCCGCCGACTGGCGGGCTGGGCGTTGGTATCGACCGACTGGTAATGCTGCTGACCGGATCCAGCTCGATCCGCGACGTGTTGCTGTTCCCGTACATGCGTCCAGAACACTAACCACCGCGAGCGGCGAGGGTGGCCGGTATTCGCGCAGCGGCATTTCGAGCCGCGTAGCGAATGCCGGCCACCCTCGTCGCAACCGGACGAATAAAAAGGCCGGCATTGCCGGCCTTTTTTTCAACGGCACCCAGGCGTCATGCGGCCTTGGGCGGATCGCGCAATTCCTTGCGCAGAATCTTGCCGACGTTGCTTTTCGGCAATTCGTCACGGAATTCCACATGCCTCGGCTGCTTGTAGCCAGTCATGTTTTCGCGGCAGAACGCCTTGATCGCCTCGACGCTGAGCGCCGGATCCTTCTTGACCACGAACACCTTGACCGCTTCGCCGGATTTCTCGTCAGGAACACCAATAGCGGCCACTTCCAGCACGCCAGGCATCATCGCGATCACATCCTCGATCTCGTTCGGATACACGTTGAAACCGGACACCAGGATCATGTCCTTCTTGCGATCAACAATATAGAAGTAACCCTGTGCGTCCATCTTCGCTATATCACCGGTATGCAGCCAGCCACCCGCATCGATTGATTGCGCGGTTTCTTCCGGGCGCTGCCAATAGCCGCGCATCACTTGCGGCCCCTTCACGCAGAGCTCGCCGATTTCACCCATCGGCAGCATGTTGCCGTCGTCGTCCTTGATGCAAACGTCGGTCGAAGGCACCGGCAGGCCGATCGAACCGTTGAACGCACCCAGTTCGGGTGGATTGATGCAGACCGCCGGTGAGGTTTCGGTCAGTCCGTACGCTTCGGCGAGCGTGCAGCCGGTCACTTGTTTCCACTTGTCGGCCACCGCCCGTTGCACCGCCATGCCACCACCCAAGGTGAGATGCAGGTGCGAGAAGTCGACCTGGTCGAATCCGGGGGTGTGCAGCAGACCGTTGAACAGTGTGTTGACGCCGGTGATCGCGGTGAAGGGCACCGATTTCAGTTCCTTGACGAAGCCTGGCATGTCGCGCGGATTGGTGATCAGGTGGTTGCGTGCGCCGAATTTCATGAAGACCAGGCAATTCGATGTCAATGCGAAGATGTGGTACAGCGGCAACGCGGTGACGATGATCTCCTCGCCCATGCGGATGTTGCCACCCACCCACGCCGCAGCCTGCTGCATGTTGGCCACCAGGTTGCGGTGGGTCAGCATCGCGCCCTTGGCGACGCCCGTGGTGCCGCCGGTGTACTGCAGGAAGGCGAGGTCTTCATGACCGATGACGACATCGGACAATTGATGCAGTCCTCCGAGCGTCAACGTGTCGCGGAAGCGGATCGAGCCCGGAATGTCGTAATCGGGCACCATCTTCTTGACGTACCGAAGCACGAAATTGACGATGGTTCCTTTCGGGAAGCCGAGCAGGTCGCCCAGTCCCGTGGTGATCACGTGCACCCCCGGCACCTCCGCAAGCACTTCCTGCACGGTGGCGCCGAAGTTGTCCAGCACCAGGATGGCGGAAGCCCCCGAGTCCACCATCTGGTGCTTCAGTTCCCGCGGGGTGTACATCGGGTTGGTGTTGACCACGGTCAGGCCGGCGCGCAGCACGCCGAGGATCGCCACCGGATATTGCAGGCAGTTGGGCAGCATGATTGCGATCCGATCGCCCTTCTTGAGCTTCATTTCGCCAAGCAGGTACCCGGCGAAGTGGCGGCTGAGGCGGTCGAGTTCCCCATACGTGAGCATTTTTCCCATGTTCGAGAACGCGATGTTGTCGCGGAATTTCGCGAGCGCGGCCTCGAACACCGCGGGAATCGACTGGAATTCGTTCAGTTCGATTTCGTCAGGCACGCCTTCCGGATAATGGTCCAGCCAAGGACGTTCTGAACTCATGGTCATTCCCCTGCGAGTGGGCCTGCGCGCAAATGCGGCGGCGTATGGACTGCGATCGATTTGAGCATAGGCACCCAGCAGTGACAAGCTGGGCGAAACCGCGTGGAGCATTGCCGCAATGCAGCATATTCGTTGGCACAAGTGCATGCGCAGACTTGCCTTGGCATGCTTATTGATCGCGGCAATCGGCGCCTGTGCACGCACGCCTCCAGAGCAGGAGGTGCGTCAGCAAATCGAGGTCCTGCAGGCCGCTATCGACGCTCGTGATGTAGGCGCCGTGCACGACCTGCTCGCGGAAGACTTCATCGGCAACCAAGGCATCGATCGTCGTGGTACTCGCCAGCTCGCGATCGGGTTGTTCCTGCAGCATCGCGACGTGGGTGCGCGCCTTGGCCCGGTCGCGGTTGAGGTGCGCGGCGAAAACGAGGCGACCGCCAAGTTCACCACGCTGGTAACAGGTGGCAGCGGCGGATTCCTGCCTGAAAATGGGCAAGTGTTCGATGTCGAAACCGGCTGGCGACGTGTCGACGGGGACTGGCGCCTGCTCAATGCACGCTGGACGCCCAAGCTCTGATCAGGAGGATTCGGAAACTCTTTTCTGCAGATCCAACAAGGGCGACCGAAGCCGCCCCTGCATTGCAAGCATCGTCGCTACGCGCTTACGCGTGCTTGGCTGCGAGTTGGCGCAAGACGTATTGCAGCAAACCGCCATGGCGAAAGTATTCGACTTCCTTCGGGGTCAGCAACAGCACCTTGGCCTGGAACACGACCTGCTTGCCGCTCGCGCGGGTCGCGGTGACCGTGGCGATCTTCGACTCGCCATCTTGCAGGCCGGTGATCGCGAAGGTTTCCGAACCATCGATCTCGTGGGCCTTGGCGCTTTCGCCATCCATGAACTGCAGCGGAAGCACGCCCATGCCAACCAGGTTTGAGCGGTGGATGCGCTCGAAGCTTTCGGCGATCACCGCCTTGACGCCGAGCAGGATGGTGCCCTTGGCTGCCCAATCGCGGCTTGATCCGGTTCCGTATTCTTTGCCAGCCAATACCACCAGCGGCACGCCGTCGGCCTTGTACTTCATTGCCGCGTCGTAGATCGCCAGCTTCTCCGGCTTGCTGCCGTCGCTACTGAAATGCAGCGTGTTGCCGCCTTCCTCGCCGCCAAACATCAGGTTCTTGATGCGGATGTTGGCGAAGGTGCCACGCATCATCACGTCGTCGTTGCCGCGCCGGCTTCCATAGCTGTTGAAATCGGCCGGCTGCACCCCGCGCGACTGCAGGAAACGGCCCGCGGGCGAATCCTGCTTGATGTTGCCGGCCGGCGAGATGTGGTCGGTGGTGATCGAATCGCCGAACAGGCCCAACACGCGCGCGCCATGGATGTCGTCGATGTTGCCGACCTCCATCGTCATGCCATCGAAGTAGGGCGGGTTCTTGATGTAGGTCGAGTCTTCGCTCCACGCGTAAGACTCGCCCTCGGGTGCGGCGATCTGGTTCCAGCGACTGTCGCCCTTGAACACGTCGGCATAGTTCTGCGCGAACA
>JBDSIA010000067.1:0-1811 GCA_039918175.1 Thermomonas sp. | reverse complement strand
TCCAGCGCCTCCGACAATCGTTCCACTGCGATCACCTCGATGCCTTTCGGCGCAATCTTCGGCGCATTCGCCTTGGGCACGATCGCGCGCTTGAACCCATGGGTGGCCGCTTCGCGCAAGCGGTCCTCGCCATTGGGCACCGGGCGGATTTCGCCGGAAAGCCCGACTTCGCCGAATGCAATCGTCTTGTCTGAAAGCGGCGTGTCGCGCAACGACGACAACACCGCCAGCAGCACCGGCAGGTCAGCGGCGGTTTCCTGCACGCGGATGCCGCCAACTACATTCACGAAGACATCCTGGTCGCCGACCATGATCCCGCCATGCCGATGCAGCACCGCCAGCAGCATCGCCAGCCGGTTGCCTTCCAATCCCACCGCGACCCGGCGCGGGTTCGACAACGGAGACGCATCCACCAGCGCCTGCACTTCCACCAGCAGTGGCCGCGTGCCCTCGCGGGTCACCATCACGCAACTGCCGGGCTGGCCTGCACTTGCCCCGGACAGGAAGATCGCGGAAGGATTCGGCACCTCGCGCAGGCCCTTGTCGCCCATCGCGAACACGCCCAACTCGTTGACCGCGCCGAAGCGGTTCTTGAACGCGCGCAATACGCGGAAGCGCGAGCCGGAATCGCCTTCGAAATACAGCACCGCATCGACCATGTGTTCCAGCACCCGCGGGCCGGCAATGCCGCCTTCCTTGGTGACGTGGCCGACCAGGAACACCGCGGTACCGGTCTCCTTGGCGTAGCGCACCAGCCGCGCCGCGGATTCGCGGACCTGGCTGACCGAGCCGGGTGCAGCGGTCAGCGAGTCGGTCCACAGGGTCTGGATCGAGTCGGCGATGATCAGCCGAGGCCGCGCCGCCACGGCATGTTCGAGGATGCGTTCCACGCAGGTTTCGGCCAGTCCTTGCAGCCCGTCCAGTGGCAAGCCCAGCCGCACCGCGCGACCTGCGACTTGCGCCAGCGATTCTTCGCCGGTCACATACAGGCCGGGCATGCGCGGCGCCATCAGCGCGAGTGCCTGCAGCAACAGGGTCGATTTGCCGATGCCGGGATCGCCGCCGACCAATACCACCGCGCCCTCGGCCAACCCACCGCCCAGCACGCGGTCGAACTCGCCAATGCCGGTGCTGACCCGTGCCTGTTCGCCATGGCGCACATCGGCCAGCGCGGTCACGGTCGGCGCATCGATCTTTCCTGCCCAGCTACCGCGCCGGGATGCCGGCGACCTCGCCTGCGTCGCGCTTTCAAGGACGATTTCGGCCAGCGAATTCCATGCCCCGCAGGCCTCGCACTGGCCCTGCCACTTGGCGTGGTCGGCGCCGCATTCGCTGCAGACGTACGCGGTGCGGCGCTTGGAGGCAGCCGAATTGGAGGAGAGATTGGCCATGCTGGAGCCCGATGCGCGAGGCCGCCACTGTAACGGGCCAATGTCGCAAGGGGCGAGATCGGAGGAATCAAAAGGACAAGTCACCTTGCCGCCAATCATTCCCAGAATGGTGGACAGCCCCACGCAGCTGTATTTCATGAATCGGTTGCGACTCGCGATGACGAGGATCCGGGTCGACACACAGGAACAACCATGCAAACCGCGTCACGAACTGGATCGTTTTTTGTTTCGTCGATCTGAATCGTGAATGTGATTGCAAAATGCGCTGGAAGAAGCACCCACAGAAGCAGCTCCCTGCACTAGTTGAGTTGCAGGTCGAAACTTCCATCGCCGCGTTCCACCGCTATCAGCCGCAGAAACGGCGCTAGCTGAGGTTGCAGCTCGGCTGACATGCGTGCGGTGGCACGGAACCCGGACTGG
>JBDSIA010000066.1:0-2002 GCA_039918175.1 Thermomonas sp. | reverse complement strand
AAAACCCCTTAACGATCAATAGCTTAGGGGGTATTGGCGGAGAGAGGGGGATTCGAACCCCCGAAGCGCGGTTTAGACGCTTACACACTTTCCAGGCGTGCTCCTTCAACCGCTCGGACACCTCTCCGGAACCGCGCATTCTAGCGACCGTGGCTCCGCGCCACAAGGTAATCGTGACGGTCCGCAATTCTGATGCCAGTCGCGCCACGCCCCCGTGGCAGAATGGGGGTATGTCCTATCTCGTTCTCGCCCGCAAGTGGCGCCCCAAGCGTTTCGCCGAATTGGTCGGGCAGGAACACGTCGTGCGTGCGTTGACCAATGCGCTGGAAACCGGCCGCGTCCACCATGCGTTCCTGTTCACCGGCACCCGTGGCGTCGGCAAGACCACCATCGCGCGCATCTTCGCCAAGTCACTCAACTGCGAGCGCGGCAGTGGCGCTGATCCCTGCGGTGAGTGCGAGACCTGTCTGGCGATCGATGCTGGACGCTACATCGACCTGCTCGAGATCGACGCCGCATCGAACACCGGCGTGGACAACGTGCGCGAGTTGATCGAGAACGCGCAGTACATGCCGTCGCGCGGCCGCTACAAGGTGTACCTGATCGACGAGGTGCACATGCTGTCGAAGCAGGCCTTCAACGCGCTGCTGAAAACGCTGGAGGAGCCGCCAGAGCACGTCAAGTTCCTGTTTGCAACTACCGATCCGGAAAAGCTTCTGGTCACGGTGCTGTCGCGCTGCCTGCAGTTCAACCTGAAACGGTTGGATGTCGAGCAGATTCGCGGCCAGATCGCGAAAATTCTTGTCGCCGAAAGTATCGAGGCCGACGACGACGCGATCCATCAGATGGCGGTCGCCGCCGATGGCAGCCTGCGCGATGGCCTGTCGCTGCTCGATCAGGCGATTGCCTATTCAGGTGGTCGACTGGATTCGGCCACGATTGCGACAATGCTGGGCACAGTGGATCGCAGCCGGGTTCAGGCATTGCTGTCTGCGCTGGGCGATGGTGACGGTGCACGCCTGCTGGCGGAAGCCGCTCAGTTGGCGGAATTTTCGCCGGATTGGGGCAGCGTGCTGGATGCCATCAGCGATGCACTGCATCGGATACAGGTCAGGCAATTGGTGCCGGAAGTCGAGGTCACCAGCGATGCGGTCGATGTCGATGGCCTGGCGCAACAACTGCGCCCGGAACTGGTGCAACTCTGGTACCAGATGGCGTTGAACGGACGCCGCGATCTTGGCCATGCCCCCAGCCCGCGTTCGGGCTTCGAGATGAGCTTGTTGCGCATGCTGGCGTTCCGACCGAACCAGGATGGCGTACAGGCCACCGTGACGCGCACAGCGGCATCGACTTCGGCGACACCACCAGCACGCCGGCAATCCTCGAGCAACGCCGCGCAGCAGGCCCGTGCCGCGTTGGCCGAACCTCAAGTCGTAGCAGACACGCGGGTGCAGGCACCAAAGCCTGCGGCGAACATGCAAGTTCAGCGCGTGGTTCCGGTTGCTACGACTGCAGTCGTCGCGGCGCCCGCGGCAGCGAGCGTGCTCCTCACCGATACCGAACAGTGGCTGGAGCTGGTGGCGCGCAGTGACGTGCGTGGGCCGGTGCGGTTATTGGCGGAACACTGCGGCTTCATCGCGCATGCCGATGGCGTGTTGCAGTTGTCGCTCACGCCCGGCGACGAGCATTTGAAATCACCGAGCCTGGTGCTGCAACTGGGCGACGCGGTCGCGACCATGCTGGGTGGCCCGGTCCAACTGCGGTTCGAAACGGGCCAGGCGCGCGGCGACACCGCGCGGGTTCGCAATGCACGCGAGCGCGATGCGCAGCAGGCCGGCGCCGAGCAGGGCTTCGTCGCCGATCCCGACATACAGCGGCTGGTCAACGTGCACGGCGCGCAGATCGTGCCGGACTCGATCCGGCCGCTCGGGGACGGTTGAACCCGCGCCAGCCGTCGCCATCTCTTGCTAACGAACAACCGAGGTCGAGACATGCGTGGAAA
>JBDSIA010000065.1:0-4948 GCA_039918175.1 Thermomonas sp. | reverse complement strand
TTCGCGCCGGAATTGAGCGCATTGATCACCATCTTCGGGTCGACCGGCCCGGTGATCTCGACCCGGCGGTCTAACAGCGCGGCCGGGATTGGCCCGACCTTCCAGTTGGCGCTGCGGATGGCAGCGGTATCAGTACGAAAATCGGGCGATACGCCTCCGTCGAATTCCCCCTGCCGGACTGCTCGGGCCTGGAGCAGGGCTTGCCGCCGCGGTTCGAAACGCTGGTGCAGGTCGCGCAAGAAGGCCCGCGCCGCAAGCGTCAGCAGCTGAGCCTGACCAGCCGCCTCTGAAGTCAGCTGGATCCCAGCGTGCTCGCTATCAGAGCTGGATTGCAGGACTGCCGACATGTGCTGGGCCTGATCAGTGCGTGGAAAAGCACCATCCGCCTGCGTGTGGTATTTAACAAGGAAGATTTATCAATGCAATGTATTTGCAAATCGTATAAATAGCCTGAAATATGATTGACAGCCCGAATACACCCAGATTTTCCTACAAGGGTTCGCGCCTGAAGCCGTTGCGCGCCTTCTGCCAGGTGGCGCGGCTGGGATCGGTGTCACGGGCGGCGGAGGCGCTGTACCTGAGCCAGCCGGCGGTGACCCTGCAATTGCAGGCGCTGGAACGCGAGCTGGGGGTGCGGCTATTGGAACGCAGTGGCCGGCGCCTGAGCCCGACCCGCGAAGGCGACCTGCTGTATCAACTGGCGCGCCCGCTGGTCGAGGGACTCGATGGCCTGGCCGCCAGCTTCCGCGAACAGGTGCGCGGGCTGGACGCGGGTGAATTGAACGTGGCCGCAGGCAGCTCGACCATCCTGTACCTGCTACCCGGCATCGTCGATGCGTTCCGCCAGCGCATGCCGGATGTGCGCCTGAGCCTGCACAACGTCACCGGCGCCAGCGGGCTGGACCTGCTGCGCTCCGATGCGGTGGACCTGGCGGTGGGTTCGATGCTGGATGTCCCGGCCGATCTCAGCTACGCGCCGGTGTACCGCTTCGAGCCGATGCTGATCATGCCGCCGGACCATCCGCTGGCCTCCAAACGCGACCTGAAACTGGAGGACCTGTCGCCCTACGGCCTGATCCTGCCGCCCAAGCGGCTGACCACTTACCGGATGGTCGACCTGGTGTTCCAGCAAAACCGCGTGCCGTACACGGTAGCGCTGGAAGTCGGCGGCTGGGAGGTGATCAAGCAGTACGTGGCGATGGGGCTTGGAATCAGTATTGTCACCGCCATTTGCCTGACCGAAGCGGACCGCCAGCGCCTGGCTGCGCGCTCGCTGGCGCGCTGGTTTCCGTCACGCAGTTACGGAGTGGTGATGCGCAAGGGCAAGTTCCTGAGCACGCAGGCACGCGCTTTCGTCGAACTGATCCAGCCCGAATTGCTGGCCAGCCGCGAGTACGACCAAAGCGGACACTCGGAGCGCTGAGCTCAGTCTTTCGGCTGCACCACGTCGTGGTTGCGGCCCTTGAAGGGTTGATACCAGCGTTGGATGCGGGCGATGTCGGCATGCATGTTGGTGGTCAGCTGGAACGGCGGCCCGACGCCGACCGTCTTGGTCGCATAGTCGAAGTACACCGGCACCACCGGTACCCCAGCGGAGCGGGCGATATGCCAGAAGCCCGGCTTCCAGCGCTCCACCAACTTGCGCGTGCCTTCCGGGGCGATCGTGTACCACATGCGGTCGGCCTTGCGGATCGCCATCGCGGCTTGTTCGACCACCCCGTGCGCGGCGTCGCGATCGACGCCGATAACCCCCTGCCATTTCGCAAGCGGCCCTAGCAGCGGCGCCTTGACCAGCGCGTCCTTGCCAAGGATCGACAGTTTCATGCCGGTGCCCAGCTTGACCGCCATCCCCCACAATCCATCCCAGTTGGACGAATGCGGCGCGGCGATCAAGACGAATTTCGGCAAGTCGGGAAACTCGCCGGCCATGCGCCAGCCACCCAGCCGCAAAATCGTGCGTCCGATCCATTCGAGCAGCCGGTTGCGTGGCATCCGCGGTGCACTTGGCGGCAATGCCAGCACCACGTCCTTGCGCTGTTCGCTGTTCACTCCCAATCCTGTCCTCCGCGCCCCTGTCCGCGCCCCTGCTTGATCGTCGCACGTCCGCGTTTCTCGCCCAAGCGCCGCTCCTTCGACCCGCGCGAAGGCTTGGTCGCGATGCGCGCCTTGGGCACGTGCAGGCCGACTTCGATGAAATGCGCCAGACGCGTGCGGGCATCCTCGCGGTTGCGTTCCTGGGTGCGGAAGCGCTGCGCATTGATCACGAATACCCCATCATTGGTCATGCGCCGATCACGCCTGCCCAGCAGCCGCGTGCGCAGGTCCTCCGGCAACGATGGCGAACCGGCCACGTCGAAGCGCAGCTCCACCGCGGTGGCGACCTTGTTGACGTTCTGCCCACCCGGACCCGACGCGCGCACGAAGCGCTCGATCAATTCGTCGTCCGCAATCTCGATGTGGGCAACCTGCAACATCTGCCAATTCTAAGCTGGCACGCCTAGGCGGACGCTCCGGCAGCGGCGTGGGTGCCAAGCACCTCTTCGCCGAACAGGGCGAGCGCCTTGCCGAACTCGGCGTCCGCGACCGGCGCCTCGACAACCAACGCGGTCCCGGACAGCGGATGCGCGAAGCGCAGCTGCTGCGCATGCAACAGCATGCGGTGGATGCCGAGCATCCGGAACTGCCGGTTGTGGCGGCCATCACCATGGCTAGTGTCCCCAACCAAGTGGTGCGAGAGGTGCTTGAGATGACGGCGGATCTGACGGAAGCGGCCGCTGATCGGACTGGCGCGCAACAGTGCGTAGCGCGAGGTCGCAAAATTTGCCGATGCCAACTCCAGCTCGCAGCTGGCAAGCACTTCGAACGCGGTCTGCGCCGGCTTCTTCAACGGCTTGCCAGGGCCCCCATCCAGCGGATGGTCGACCGTGAACTGCTGCTCCGCAGGCCAGCCTCGACAGACCGCCAGGTAATCCTTTTCGATGCCGCCAGCCATCACGGCCTTGCCGAGCGTCGAGGCGGTGTCGCGATCGAATGCCAGCAATAGGCAGCCCGAGGTGGCGCGATCGAGTCGATGGATCAAAAAAATCGGTTTGCCGAACTGCTCGCGCAGGCGGTCGGCGGCAAAGTCGGTTTCGCCGCGCGCCAGCGCGCTGTCGTGCACCATCAACCCCGCAGGTTTGTCGACCACGGCCAGCCAGTCATCGCGATACAGGACGGGCAGTTCTGCTGGCTGGGTCATGCATCGATCACGCTATTCACTACAGGCATTGTCGGTGCAATGTCGGACCACGGCCAGCGCACGCGGCTAGAATGACTGTTCGGCGTCCTGAAGGTTTGCCTTGCAGCGCAACGCGCACGCAGGCCGGGGCGCGCCACGGGGTGAGAGGACACATGTTCGAAATCGCGGTCGCGTGCCTGGTCATCACGGCGTTGCTGGCCTACGTGAATGCTCGCTTCGTCGGCCTGCCCACGACCATCGGGGTGATGGTGGTGGCGATGCTGATGTCATTGGCGCTGATCGGGCTGGACCGGATCGGGTTTGGCGCACTCCGCGAATATGAAACCAGCCTGCTGCAGTCCATCGATTTTTCCCAGGTCCTGATGCAGGGCATGTTGTCGATGCTGCTGTTCGCCGGCGCGCTGCAGGTGGACCTGAGTCGCTTGCGCCGGTTTCGTTGGCAGATCGGCTTGCTGGCTGTTGTGGGCACCGCGTTGTCCACCTTGATCGTCGGCTTCGGCCTGCACTGGGTGCTGCCGCTGCTTGGGCTTGGCATGCCGCTGGCGTATTGCCTGGTGTTCGGCGCGCTGATCTCGCCCACCGATCCGGTCGCCGTGATGGGCATCCTCAAATCCGCCGGGATCACCGAGGAAACCGGCATGGTAGTCGCCGGCGAATCGCTGTTCAACGATGGCGTGGGCGTGGTGTTGTTCTCGCTGCTATTGGCGATTGCGGTGCGCGGGCAGACGCCGTCGTTCATGGAAGGCGCGATGACCTTGCTGCATGAGGCGGGCGGCGGCATCGTGCTCGGCGCGGTGCTGGGCGGGCTGCTGTTCACCCTGCTGCGCAGCATCGACAACTATCAGGTGGAAGTGCTGCTGACCCTGGCCGGCGTGCTGGGCGGTTATGAACTTGCCAGCCATCTGCATGTATCCGGTCCGTTGGCCATGGTCGTGGCTGGCGTGATCATCGGCAACCACGGTCGCAACCTGGCGATGTCCGATACCACTCGCAGGCATGTAGACCTGTTCTGGGAATTACTCGACGAGATCCTCAACGCAGTGCTGTTCGTGCTGCTGGGGCTGGAGATCGTGGTCATCGCCTATCCGCACAACGGCATGTTCGCCGCTGTCGCGGTGGTCGCGCTGACCCTGCTGGCGCGGCTTCTGACCGTGGGTGTGCCGATGGCGAGCTTCAAGCGTTGGTTCGGCCTTCCCAACGATGCCTGGCTCATCCTGACCTGGAGCGGCCTGCGCGGCGGGATCTCGGTGGCGCTGGCGCTGTCGCTACCGTCTGGCCCGCAACGCGACTTGATCCTGGCGCTGACCTATGCGGTGGTGGTGTTCTCGATCCTGGTGCAGGGCCTGACCGTCAAGCCGCTGGTCAAGGCCGTGCGCTCCTGAGGTGTTGCCAGAGTGCCGTGGCGCTGAAGTACTAGCGCCGCGGCCACGCCGCGAGCAACGCCCACAGCCCGCCAAGCGCTGCGATCCACGCCGCCGCCGGGATCGCCCACAAGCGCGGGCTACCGGCATCCAGTCCGTAGAGCACCGCGGCCGCGATCAGCAGGCCGGTGCCGAGGATCGCCGCGACCATGCGTTTCTGTCCTTCGCGAGCGCTGCGCGCGAGCTCGGCAAGGTCGTCCGAGCGCATACGCAGTTCGTGTTTGCCCTCGACCTGCTGCTGCAGCCAGGCATGCAGCAGGCGCGGCACTTCCGGCGCGCGGGTGATCAT
>JBDSIA010000064.1:0-2256 GCA_039918175.1 Thermomonas sp. | reverse complement strand
CGCAAGGCGCAGGGAGGCATGTTCAACAATTACGCACAGATCTGGAACCACACCTTTTACTGGAACTGCCTGAAGCCGGCCGGCGGCGGCGAACCCACCGGCAAGCTGGCGGATGTGATCAATACCGCATTCGGCGATTTCGCCAAATTCAAGGAACAGTTCAGCGACACCGCAGTGAAAACCTTCGGTTCCGGCTGGGGCTGGCTGGTGCAACGCGTGGATGGTTCACTGGCGCTGGCCAGCACGCCGAACGCAGCCACTCCTCTGACCGGCGAGGACACCCCGCTGCTGACCTGCGACGTGTGGGACCACGCCTATTACATCGATTACAGAAACGCACGGCCGAAGTATGTCGAGGCGTTCTGGAACCTAGTGAACTGGGACTTTGTTGCCAGCAACTTGAAGTAAGCAGACCTAAGTCCGCGGACATGAAAACAGCCGGATCGCTCCGGCCGTTTTTGTTGCGGCTCCTGCAATGGCGCCTACCGCCATTTCTTACAACAGTGCAGCAATTACCGGCGCGACCTGCGCTTGGCGCCCAAGTGCCTCACCGACGCGAGTAAGCGTTTCGGCCAACTCATGCGTGGCATCTGCACGCAAGGTGGCATGGCCAACCTTGCGACCCTCGCGCGGCTGCTTGCCGTAGTCGTGCCAATGGCCGCCGGCTTCGTCCAGCACCGGGGCGGCATCAGGCATCGCGCCGATCCAGTTGAGCATGCAGGCATGGCCCAGCATGCGGGTGCTTCCAAGCGGAATGCCCAGTACCGCACGCAAGTGGTTCTGGAACTGCGAGGTCTCGCTGCCTTCGATCGTCCAGTGACCGGAATTGTGCACGCGCGGGGCTAGCTCGTTGGCCAGCAGTTCCCCATCGCGGCAGAACAGCTCCAGCGCGAATACGCCGACGTAGTCGAGCGCTTCAGCAAGCCGACGCGCGTACGCCAATGCCATGGCGTTCAAATCAGCATCGACGGTTGCGGGTGCCAGGCTGGCCGACAACACGCCATCGACATGCCAGTTCTCGGTCAGCGGCCAGGCGCGGAACTCGCCGTCGCGGCCACGCACCGCGACCACGCTGAGTTCGCGTTCGAAGGCCACGAAACTTTCGAGGATCAGACCGACAGTATCGGCCTGCGCGCCCAGTGCGAGCCAGGCCGCATCGATGTCGGTCATCGACTTGATCCGGAACTGACCCTTGCCGTCGTAACCCAGCCGGCGGGTCTTGAGGATGCAAGGCAGTCCGAGGTTGGCGATCACGGCATCCAGCTGTTCCCGGCTGGCGATGTCCGCGAACGGCGGCACCGGGATCTCGAGTTCGCGGAACAGGGTTTTTTCCGCGAGCCGATCCTGCGCCACCGCGAGCGCACGCGGGATCGGGTACACCGGCACGCGCTCGGCAAGCCAACGCGCAGATTCGGCGGGCACGTTTTCGAAATCGAACGTCGCCACATCCACCCGTGAGGCGAATTCCGCGAGCGCAGTCTGGTCGGTGTAATCCCCAATAACCATTGGCGCGAACTGGCCGGCGCAGGCATCGGACGCGCTATCGAGGACAAGGAAACGCAGGCCCAGAGGCGCGCCTGCCAGCGCCATCATCCGGGCTAGTTGGCCACCACCGAGAATGCCGACTGTTGTCATGCGGCTCGTGGTCACTTATTTGCGCGGGTCATCGTTGCCGATGACTTCTTCGGTCTGTCGCTCGCGATAAGCCGCCAACGCCTCCGCGATGTCTGCATGGTCGTGCGCGAGCATTGCCGCTGCGAACAGCGCCGCATTGGCGGCACCGGCATTGCCGATTGCGAACGTCGCGACCGGAATTCCGGCTGGCATCTGCACGATTGAAAGCAACGAATCCATCCCGTTCAACGCCTTGCCCTGCACCGGCACGCCCAGTATCGGTATCGCAGTCTTGGCGGCCAGCATCCCAGGCAGGTGCGCAGCGCCGCCGGCGCCGGCGATGATCGCCCGCAGGCCGCGTGACTGCGCGGTCGCGGCATAGTCGAACAACACGTCTGGCGTGCGATGCGCGGACACCACGCGCACTTCGTGTGGCACGCCAAGCGACTCAAGCTTGGCCGCGGCGTGCTGCATCGTCTCCCAGTCGGAGCGCGAGCCCATGACGATGCCGATCAGGGGCGTGTCCAATGCTGGCGTGGCTGGCATGGCTGTGTCCGGCGCTAAAACGCTATTCTACCGATCCCGCCCTCTAACGGCATGCGCAAGCCACATCGACATGGATCGCAAACTCCTGGATATCCT
>JBDSIA010000063.1:0-1721 GCA_039918175.1 Thermomonas sp. | reverse complement strand
AATTTCCGCGCACCCTCAGGATCGGGTTTGCCGATGATCGCCTCGAGGCGTGCTGTGAACGCGACCTCCAGCCGCTTGCGCAACATGGCGATGGCATTGCCATCGCCGCCGCGGCGTGCATCCAGTTCTCGCGCACGATCATATGCCGCCCGTGCACGGGCGGCATCGCCTTGGCGCAGCGCCTGTTCGCTGGCATCGCCCACTGCATCGAACAGCTGTGCACTCAGCATCAGCATCTCCGGGTCGGTCGGGTTTGCCCGCCGCGCGGCATCCAGGCTGTCCCAGGCATTGCCATTGGCCGGAGCCAACAGGTGGCCATCGTGCAATTGATGCCGGGCATTGGCGAGATAGGCGCTTATCCCGGTGCTGGCGGTCGGGTTGAGGTCGCCCACCACGCCATCGCGCGCGTCGGCGCTGGGCACGGGCAATTCGGCGGAAGGGGCTCGCGGCATGTTGATTGTCTCCGCGCCGTCAGTTCTCGCGCGCGCGGCTTGACTGCCTTGTTCCAGCAGCCGCGGCAAAACGAACAACGCCATCACTAGAACGGCGGCAAGTGCGCCGGAGACCACGGCAATGCGTTTCCAGCCAGCGCCGCGATCGGCGCGCTTGCCGGGGGCGATTCCGATAGCGTTTCCGCCGTTCTGGGCAAGAACGGTCGGCGGCACTCCGACGATTCCGAAATGCTTGCCGGCGCGGGCCTGGATGCGCCCAAGTGCTTCCAGCATGTCCTGTGCGCTGGCGTAGCGGTCATCCGGCTGCTTGGCCATGCTTTTGTCGATCAGTGCCTGCCAATGCTGTAGCGATGACGGCAGGCGCGGCACCGGGTTCTGCACATGCATCAAAGCCATCGACAGCGCATCACCGGCGTTGTACGGCAAACTGCCGGTCAGCATTTCCCACGCCAGTACGCCCAGGCTGTACAGGTCGGCGCGGCGGTCCACCGTGGTACCGCGCGCCTGTTCCGGCGGCATGTAGGCGGTGCTTCCCACGGCAAGACCCGTAGAGGTCAGGCGCGGGTTGCTGCCGCGGCGCAAAGCGATGCCGAAGTCCGCAAGCTGCGGCCGTTCGTTGTCGTCGAACAGCACGTTCTCGGCCTTGACGTCGCGATGTACGACGCCGCGCACGTGCGCGTAGTCCAGCGCCTGCAACAGCAGGCGCAGGATTTCGGCCACGCGTGGCTGGTCGCCGCGCAGGTCGCGCTGGGCCAGATGGCCATGCGACAGGTAGGGCATCGAATAAAACGGCAGGCCATCGGCGGTGCGACCGACTTCGTGGATGCCGACGATATTGGGGTGCTGCAGCCGGGCGATGGTGTGCGCTTCGTTCTCGAAACGGCCACGGCTGACTTCATCAGCCAACGCTTCCGGCAACATGACCTTGAGCGCGACCTTGCGTCCAAGCGATGCCTGTTCGGCCAGATAGACCGTAGACATACCGCCATGGCCGATCACCTTGACGATGTGGTAGCCATCGACCTGCGGTCGATCAGTGTCGTGAGTGCTGTTGGACACGAATATCCCGGTTCATGTGCTTCCCGAAGCATAGTCCGACGCATCGCGAGATGGAACGATCAACGTCCCGGTTTGCGCCTCACGTACAACTGCTTGCGCGTGCGCGCCACCAGCTCGCCCTGTGCATCCAGCACATCGGCATCGAACCAGCGCTGCGCTTTCTGGCCACTCGCGGTTGCTGCGCGCAACTCATCCAGTTCCGCATCGTCG
>JBDSIA010000062.1:0-1804 GCA_039918175.1 Thermomonas sp. | reverse complement strand
AGCCCAGGGAGGCTCACTCATGAAACGCATCACCCGATTGTTGGCGGCACCACCGGCACGTGCGCGCTGGGGCGCGGCCATCGGCAGCGGCGCACTGGTGGTCGCAGGCGTCTTGCTGTTCACCCAGCTTGGCATCGCCAACCATGGGCGACACGGCATCCAGATCACATCCTCAACCGATGCCGCGCTGGGCGCGGGCGACAGCCGCGAGATCTCGGCCTATGGCAAGGATGGATGGCGCCACTACACCGTGTCTGTTGGCAAGGACGGCAAGGCAACCGAGACGTTGGAAGTCGACGGCAAGCGCGTGCCCGTGAGTGCCGAAACCCGTCGCTGGGCGGAAAGCGTCCTCATTGGTAGCACGCCGCCGCCACCGCCCGTGCCGCCTGCGCCACCCATGCCGCCACCGCCACCGCCACCACCCTTGGGCGCGCTGCCGGTGCCTCCAGCGCCGCCGCCGCCGCCGGACATCCGGGATCTGGCGATGTTCAAGGTCCTGATGCAGCACGTCGCCGCCGACCCGGGAGTGATCGCGAAGCTGGGCAGCCCTGCCGTTGTGGCATCGAAGGACGTGCAAGGCAGCATCGAGATCGGTGACGGCGCGCGCCCGGATGGCGATGCCGATATCGCGTTCACGCTGCGCGGTCCGAAGGGTCAGGCTGATGTGCATGTGGACGCGCAACTGACCGAAGGCGAGTGGTCGATGGACCGCGTGGATTTCGAAAGCGCGGTGCGCTGAGTTTTTTTGACTTCTAGTACTAACCCTTTAGTAGCTAACCCCCGTTACAGACCATCGCGGCGCTGCCGCTTCAAAGGAAACAAAATGTTCAAGCGCCACTTGCTCACCCTCGCCCTCACCCTGAGCGCGGTCCCCGCGTTCGCCCAACAAGGACCCAAACCCGTCCCAGCCGATGCCGCCACGCGCAAGGCGGTCATCGACGAGTTGTCATCGCAACTCAACACCTACTACGTGTTTCCCGATGTCGCGGCGCAACTGGCCACGTCACTTGCCGGGAAGGAAGCAAGCGGCGGCTATGCGGATGCAAAAGACAGCAAGACTTTCGCTGATGCATTGACGAACGACCTGCGCACACTCGGCAACGATAGCCACTTCTTCGTCGGCTACGACCCCGGCTTCCGCGCCCCGCCGCCCAATGCGATGCCGGATACCGCGACGCTGGAAGCCATGCATCAGGAGATCAGCAACCACGGCTTCGGCATCGACAGCGTCAAGCGCCTGCCGGGCAACGTCGGTTATTTGGAACTGCGTGGATTCGGACCCACTGCAATGGTTGGCGCCGCAATTTCTGGTGCGATGACCGTGCTGTCGGGCACCGATGCGCTGATCCTGGACCTGCGCCGAAACGGCGGTGGCGAACCCGAAACAGTCGCCTACCTGATGAGCCACTTCTTCGCGCCCGGCGACGAACGCCATCTCAATGACCTGTACTTCCGCAACGGTGACAAGACGCGCCAGTACTGGACCAGCGCCAGCGTCAGCCCGCACTACACCCGACCGGTGTATGTGCTGACATCAGGGCGCACGTTCTCCGGCGGCGAAGAGTGCGCGTACGACTTTCAGACCCAGAAGCGCGCGAAGATCGTCGGCGAAACCACCGGCGGCGGCGCCAACCCAGGCGACGGTTATGCCATCGCCAAGGGCTATGCGGCATTTATTCCGAATGGTCGCGCCATCAACCCGATCACCAAGACCAATTGGGAACACGTTGGCGTTAAACCAGATATCTCAGTGCCCGCTGCCGACGCACAGAAGGTGGCCCATGCGGCGATCCTGCGCGAACTC
>JBDSIA010000061.1:0-3554 GCA_039918175.1 Thermomonas sp. | reverse complement strand
ACCAAGGACAACCATTTCGCGTTCGAGGCGGTGGCCTGGTATTGGCACTTCGTCGATGTGGTGTGGTTGGGCCTCTTCCTTTTCGTCTACGTCCTCTGATTCGGCTTCCTGGACTCGGGCTGGCGGTGTTGCAGCGGCGCGCGCAAATGCTCATTGACGCATCAGTCAACTCCGCTTTGCGCGCTTGCTGCGCCTAGCCAGCGCATCGCCCAGATTGCCGAATATGCGGGTTTCCGGAACGCCAAAGATTCGCAGCCCGGTGTGTGGTTCCGGAAGCGAGAAACAAAAGGCCGGCAATACCGGCCTTCGCGCTTGAAACGAACGTGCTATTGCGTCAGTTCGGATTGCTGCCGATGCCGTGTGGCGTAATCCAGCCCATCTTGATAGCCAGCGCCACGAACAGGATCAGTCCCACCGAAAGCGCGATGCGCCGGGTCAATGAATTCACCGTGCGCTTGGTCTGGCCCTTGTCCACCAGCATGTAGTACAGGCCAGCGCCGAGGTTCCACAGAATGAGGATGAGGACACCGACGATGAGCAGGGTTTTAAGCGAATCGTTCATGGGCATTTCCGCGAGGCGGACCCGATATGGCGTGCGCGAATTATGCCAGCCTTGGGTAAACGCATGAACCGCGGCCGTCGCTTCGGCATGCTGTTCGGCTGGACACTGGCGCTGGCAACCATCGTCTTGTTCGGATCACTGGGCCGCTGGCAACTGGATCGGATGCATGAAAAGCAGGCCAGACTTGACGCTGCCGCGCAAGCACTGAGTCCGCAGTCGGTGCAGCCCTTGCTGCTTGCCTCCAGCCCGGCGCGTGCGCACGGCTACGACTGGGCGATGGGCAGCGGCGCCATGGCCAATGCCACGGTCTGGCTGGACAACCAGGTTCAGGATGGCAAACCCGGCCTGCGCATGTACTGCGTGCTGCTGCCAGATGACGGCGTGCAGGCGCTGTTGATGGATGCCGGCTGGTGGCCACTGGACGGCAATCGCGACCTGCCCGTGTTCGGCTGCCCGGTGGGCAGCGCACAACTAGTACGCGGGCTGCTCGCACCACCGCCATCCAGCGGGCTGCAGCATGGCACTGCGATGGTGACGTCTGGCCCGCATCGCTGGCTGGCGACCCGCATCGACCAGGCCGTGATCGCACGTGAGCTGAAATTGTCCGCAGGCATCGCTCCGCGCGTGTTGCGGCTGGATCCCGCCCGGAACACGCGCGATGCCGGAGTGATGCTGGTGCCGGGCGTACGTGATCTGGTGATCCTGCCGAATACGCTCACGCCTGCGCGCCACCTGGGTTACGCGGTGCAATGGTTTGGATTGGCGCTTACCGTGCTGGTGGTTGCGGTGGTATTGACGTTGAAAGCAAGGAAATCGCCATGATGACGGGCCAAGGTCCAGACCCGGTGCACCGTCGCAATCGCAGCCTGCTGGTCGTGATATACGTGCTGTTCTTCGGCGGCATGCTGGTGGCTGGCTTGCTGCGGTTCTCCGGCTGGCAACCCCAGGGCACCAAGAACAAGGGCGAGATGCTGCAGCCCTATGCAGACCTGCGCCAATACGCGCCGACGCTAGCGGCCGGCGATGTTTATCGCTGGAGCGATAGCCCGCGCACATGGCGGATCGTGGTCGCGCCCCAACCATGCGATGGGGCCCGGAGTACCGATTGTCGTGAGCTCCTGCGCGGAATCGACACCGTCTGGCAGCTGATGGGCAAGGACGCGGACCGCGTGCATGTGCTGTGGGTCGGTCCTCCGCCGGCGGGTCTGGCTCTGCCACGCGAGGTGCGCGTCGTGCGCGCAGATGCGGTGCTGCCCGCGCAACTGCCGCACAGTGGCGATCAAGGTAGCGATCAAGCTGGCGATACGGCCTGGCTGGTAGATCCGAACGGATTCGTGGTCCTGCGCTACGCTCCGGGCTTCGACCCGGGCGACCTGCGCACGGATCTGTCGCGCCTGCTGAAGGTGAATTGACCGGCGATGAGTGGCATGACTCCCAATCCTAGCCAAACCCTACCGCGTCCGTCTGTGTACCGGCACTTCCATCGCATCGCCTGGCTGGCGGTGGCGCTCGCGGCCTGCGTGATCATTTTTGGTGCGTTCGTGCGCCTGTCCAATGCCGGCCTGAGTTGCCCGGACTGGCCAACCTGTTACGGCAAGGTAGCTTGGCCGACTGCCGCGGGACAGGTCGTAGATCACGCCGCCACCGCGATCCGCGTCGTCGATCCGAGCAAGGCCTGGCGCGAGCAGTTCCATCGCATGATTGCCGGCACGCTTGGCGTGCTCGTACTGATCTTGGCGTTGTTGGCGACGCGCAAGCGGCCACAGGGTTGGCTGCATGTCATCGGCGCATCGCTGGCGGTCGCGCTGGCTATCCCCCTGTACATGCGCGGGATGCACGGCGCGGCATCGGTGCTTGCGATCGCTGCGGAACTGCTGTTGCTGGTTGGCGCGCTGCGTTGGTCGAACTCGGATCTTTCGCGCGCCAGTTCGCTGACGCTTGCGGTCATCATCTTCCAGGCTCTGCTGGGCATGTGGACAGTGACCTGGCTGCTCAAACCCATCGTAGTGATGGCGCATCTGTTGGGCGGACTGCTGACGTTCTCGCTGCTGACCTGGATGGCATGGCGCGCCACCGGCATTCCCCTGCGCATCGCCGATGCCGCCAAGCTGCGCCGTTTGCTGATCATCGGCATCGCGTTGCTGGGGATCCAGATCGCGCTCGGCGGCTGGACCAGTGCCAACTACGCCGCGCTGGCCTGCGGCCCGGAATTCCCGAAGTGTGCAGGCGCATGGTGGCCTGCGCATGACTTCCGCGAGGGCTTCGTGCTTTGGCGCGACACGCTTATGGGACACGGGGGGGTCGATTACGAAGGCGGCGTACTCGACAACGAGGCACGCGTGGCGATCCAGCTGGCGCATCGTTTGATGGCGCTGCTGGTATTCGGACACCTGTTGGCAGTGTCGATGCGCTTGCTGCGCAATCCCGGCCTGCGCGGCTGGGGCGGCTTGTTGCTGGGCCTGCTGCTGACCCAAATTTGCCTAGGCATTGCCAATGTGATGCTTTCGCTGCCGCTGCACGTGGCGGTGGCGCATAACGCGGGTGCGACTGGATTGCTGTTCGTGCTGGTGACCTTGCTTGCACGCGTGCGGGCGCCGGACTGACACATGGCCAGCGCAAGCCAAAACCAAAGTGTGCTCCGCCAGTACTGGAGCCTGACCAAGCCCCGTGTGGTCGCGCTGATCGTGTTCACCGCGGTTATCGGCATGTTCCTGGCGGTGCCAGGATTGCCGCCGCTGCGTGAATCCGTGCTGGGAACCCTGGGCATCTGGATGGCTGCGGCCAGTGCGGCGGCGATCAACCAGATCCTGGATGCGCGGATCGACGCCAAAATGGCCCGCACGTCATGGCGGCCGCTGGTGGCCGGTACCTTGTCGCTGCGCCAGGCCTCGGTCTTCGCGCTGGTGCTGGCGGCGGCTTCGATGCTGCTGCTGGCATGGGGCGTGAACCAGATCACCGCGTGGCTGACCTTCGCGTCGCTGATCGGCTATGC
>JBDSIA010000060.1:0-3303 GCA_039918175.1 Thermomonas sp. | reverse complement strand
GGCTGGCTGACGGTCGGCGCGCTGGACCCGGAACAGCCTACCCAGTTGACCGCGTACTCGCAGCAGTGCGGCATCGCCATGAATTACTGCCTGGTGGCGCCGGGCAATGTGGTTTTCATCGACCCGCACGCAACCTCGCAAGCCACCAGCGGTCTTTACCAAGGCGGAGGAACCTCGTACGCGGCGCCGCTGGTATCGGGTGCCGCGGCGGTGGTGTGGTCGGCGTTCCCCTATTTCAACAATGACCTGGTTCGGCAAACGCTTCTGGCCGGGGCCAAGGACCTGGGCGCGCCGGGTGTGGACCCGGTCTTTGGCTGGGGTTTGCTGGATGTCACCAAGGCGGCGAACGGACCCAGCAATTTCGCGTGGGGCGATGTCAGTGTGTCGTTTTCCGGAAACTCCGTATGGCGCAATCCGATCATTGGCAGCGGCGGGCTGACAAAAGCCGGCAGTGGCATCCTGACCTTGGCTGAAGCCGCCAACTTCACCGGCGCCACCCAGGTCCAGGCCGGTGGCCTGGACATCCGCAAGGGCTTGCGTTCCAACCTGTCGATTGCAAGCGGCGCGACCGTGTGGGGCAGCGGAAACTTCGGCGGCAATGTCAGCAACAATGGGCGCTTCTTCAGTGGTGCCAGCACGCCAGGGGCAATTGCCGGGAATTTCATCCAGTCCGCGAGCGGCAACCTCGGCGTCTGGCTTGGCAGCACATTGAAGGTCACCGGCACCGCCACGATCAACGGCCAGATGTCGATCCTGGGGGTCAGGAGCGGTTACACCACCACCGCCAAGGAAACCCTGCTGAATGCCGTTGGTGGCGTCACCGGCACCTTCAGCACACTGAAAGCCGCACCCAACGTGTTCCTGGATGCGTCCCTGAGCTACAACCCGAACAACGTCTTTCTGGATATCAATCGCATCAATGTCGCTACTGCCGTGGCGGGGTTGGGCCTGTCGACCATTACGGTGGCATCCGCGGGACGCGTGGAATCGGCGATGACCGCCATCGATGCTCAACTCGCAGGCATCGCGCCCGCCGGTATCGGCAGCAGCTTCATCGACGCTGCGGGCAATCTGCAGCGCTCGACCAGCATAGCCAATGCCGACCGTTCCCTTCGCAGCCTGTCGGGCGAATTGCATGCGGCCTCGGCGGCGATGACCTTCGATGGCATCGATGCCGGACGCCGCGCGCTGGACGGGCGCATCGAGCGCCTGGCGCATTCGCGCAATGCAGTTGGGGGCACGGGCGGCTGGTATCGCGACCTGTCTAGCAGCGGCACGCTGGCGCAAAGCGGTTATGACAGCATTGGCCTGGACGCGAGTGGCGAGATGATCGGCAGCGATTGGCAAGCCGGTCAAAACACCGTGATTGGCGTCGGCATGAACCGGATCCAGCAATCCAGCTGGCTCGGCGCGTTGGGCGACCGCAGCCGCGGCCGTCAGCGCGAAATGCAGTTGTATGCCGTCAGCTGGCAGGGTGATTGGTACGGCCAGACGCAACTGGCGCTGGGGTCATTCGAACGCCAACTGCAACGCAACCTGCTGTTGGGTTCCCAGCAGGATGCGGTTGCCACGCAACTGGCTGGTAGCTACACAAGTGCGTCCGCTGAAATCGGGCGGCACTTCGGCAGCAGTAACGCGGTTGCGCTGACGCCGTATCTCGGCAGCCAGTTCGTGCGTATCGGCAACGACGGATTTTCCGAAGCCAGTGACTCCGGCTTCGGCCTGCGCGCCAATGCCTGGGACAGCAGCCGCTGGCAGGGCTTCGCCGGGTTGCGCGCTGATCGCGGTTGGCGCGTGGGCGGCATCGACCTGCGTGCCGATGCGCGGGCGGAATGGCAGCAGACGTTCGCTTCTCGCGGGCAATTGTTCGATGCCAGCTATACCGGCCTGAGCCAGTGGGCACCGTTGCAAGGGATCGCGCTCGGAAACCGCAGTAGTTTGTTCGGGCTGGGCGTATCGGCCAATGTCGGGGGGAAGACGGAGTTCCGCTTCGATCTCAGCCGTCGCACAGGCACCATCGATGCAAGTACGATGGCGTCGTTGCAGGCGCTTTATTGCTTCTGATCTGACTCACCGCTTTAATAATGAAAACGCCGCGACATGATCGCGGCGTTTTTTATTCTCAGTGCGTGGGCGCCAAGCGCCATATCGTATTGCCGACGTCATCAGCAACCAGGATCGCGCCGTCCTTGCCGACTGCAATCCCTACCGGCCGACCGTGCGCGTTGCCGTCGGCGTCGAGGAAGCCGGTCAGCAGGTCCTGCATCTTGCCGTTGGGACGACCCTGGGCGAACGGCACGAACGCGACCTTGTAGCCCGCCGGCGGCTTGCGGTTCCACGAACCGTGCAGGCCAATCACCGCGCCTGGCTGCCCACCGCTCCAGACCCCGCCGGGATGAAACGCGAGGCCCAGCGGCGCGACATGGTTGCCGAGCGCGTAATCGGGCTTGATCGCGCGCGCTACCAGGTCGGGTGCCTGCGGCGTCACCCGCGGGTCCAAGTGTTGGCCCCAGTAGCTGTAGGGCCAGCCATAGAAGCCGCCGCGCTGTACCTAGGTCAGGTAATCCGGCACCAGGTCGCTGCCGAGCTCATCGCGTTCGTTGGCGACCGCCCACAGCACATCACTGCCCGGTCCCCATGCGAGGCCGACCGGATTGCGCAGGCCGGAGGCGAATACCGTCAACGCTTTCGAGCCGATGTTGTATTCGAGGATATTGGCGCGTTGCACTTCCACCGCCATGCCGTTCTCGCTGGCATTGCTGTTGGAGCCCACGCCGATATACAGCCGTGTGCCGTCGGCGCTTGATAACAGGCTCTTTGTCCAGTGGTGGTTGAATTCGCCGGTCCCGGGCAGATCGATGAGTTTGCTGGGTGCGGCGGTCACTTTCGACTGGCCGCTGGTGTAGGGAACCGATACCAATGACGCCGCGTTGGCGATGTACAGCGTGTCGCCCACCAGTGCCATCCCGAATGGCGAATGCAGGCCAGTCAGGAACGTTTGCTTGAGTTCGGCCACGCCGTCGCCATCGGCATCGCGCAGCAGGGTGATGCGGTCCGGGCTCGGCACGCCGGCCCCGGCCTTCTTCATGACAACCCCCATCAGCTTGCCCTTGATCCCAGTGATGCCGCTCTTGCCCGGCGGGCCGTTGGTCTCGGCCACCAGCACGTCGCCGTTCGGCAGCACCAGCAGCCAGCGCGGATGCACCAGCCCGGTGGCGAAGGCCGTCACCGCCAGTCCCGGTGCGGGTGTCGGTGCGGTGCCTGCGGCCCAACCTTCTGCGGGCGCGATATCCACCGTCGGGA
>JBDSIA010000059.1:0-3344 GCA_039918175.1 Thermomonas sp. | reverse complement strand
GGTTTGGAGACGGTGCTGGATGATCGAGGCCTGCGCCCGGGCGTGATGTTGGCCGACATCGAACTGATCGGTATTCCTCATCGCGTGGTGGTGTCCGCACGCGGGCTGGAAGCCGGCATGTTCGAATACCGCGCACGCAATGCTGCGGAAGCCGAACAACTCGACCATGCCGGGTTGTTCGGAAAGCTCACCGGGTAATTACCGTTTAGTCATCTGTTTGCGCCGGGGATTAACTGAAGTTAATATGTCTGTCCAACCGGGATTTTCCCGATGGCAACCCACAGGATAATCACCGCATGAGCATGAATATCGAAGGCCTGAGCACCAAGGAACTGGCTGAGCTGATCGCCCGCGCCAACAAGCGCAAGAAAATCCTTTCCAAGCGCCGCCCGGCGGCCCAGGTCAAGGCTGCCGTGGCCAAGTTCCTGAAGAGCACCGGCTGGGACTTCGAGGAACTTTATGCTCGGGCGGCCCCAAGCAAGCCTGCGCCAGCCGCAGCGGCCAGCACTGCACCGGCAGTCAAGAAAGTGCGCAAGTCGACCAAAGGCCGCACCCTTGGCAAGGTGGCGCCGAAATACCGCAACCCGGCCAATTCAAAGGAAACCTGGGCTGGCCGCGGCAAGCAGCCGCGCTGGCTGTCGGCGGAAACCATGAAGGGCCGGAAACTCGAAGAGTTCCTGATCAAGTAAACGAAGGTTGATCGCTTCATCGCAATAAAAAACGCCGGCGCAAACCGGCGTTTTTGTTTGGGCATCAATCTGCAGCTAACCCTCCAATCAAAGGTTGCGCCGCGCGGTGACCAGCAGGTTGCCGAACATCAGGCCCGCCAACAATGCCATCAGGGTATTCAATGCGGCCATTGCCGCGTCCTGGCCGGCGCCGATGTCCTGTGCTTGCACCAGCGATATCACCCCACGCAACGCGGTGCTGCCCGGTACCAACATGATGATGCCGGGCAGCCGGACCAGCGCACCAGGCCGGTTGGACATGCGCGCATAGATGTTGCCGGCGGCGGTCATGATCAATGCCGCGAGGAAAACACCAGCGGGTGCCCCGAACAGTTCGCCGCCGAAACGCGAAATCAGGTAACCCGCAGCGGCGGCCAGCATCACCAGCGGGTAATCGCGGCGATGGGCACGAAACAGGACGGCAAAGGCATAGCAACCGACCGCCAGGGCGCTCCAGACCATCCACTCGGGCTGCGGGCGGGAGGCGCGCACGACCGGCTCCAACCCGAGCATGCTCGCCAGGTTCAGGGCGATCGCCGTGCCGATGGTGAGTATGAGGATGGTGGTCATCGCTCCGGCAAAGCGCGCGGTGCCGGCGACCAGATGGCGACTGGTCAGTTCGTTCATCGCATTGGTCAGCGCCATGCCCGGCAGCAACACGATCAATGACGCGATGATCACGGTATTGAGGTTGAGCGGGCCGACCAGGCTGGCCACCACAATTGCGACGGTGCCGGCGACCAGTCCCGCGATTGCATCGGAGGCTTCCGACAACCGTGGACGCGATGCCGCCGCGAAATCCAGCAGGCCGATCAACAAGCCGATGACCCCGGCCGTCCCGATATCCAGCCACGGCAGCCGCAACAGCCCCGCCACTGCCGCAGAGGCAAGCCCGAACCCCAGTACCTGCGCCACCCTGCCGCGCCAGCCAATTCCGCGCCGCAGCGCGCGCAGTTGCGTTCGCCCTGCCGGCACATCCAGCGTCCCGGCCATCACATCCTCGGCGATGCGATCGGTTTCGCATAGCCGGTACAGGTCGGTATCGCCGGAGCCCAGGCGCACCACCCGTGTGGTATCGGACATGCCCGCAGGCCGCGACGGGTCGTTGAACGCCAGGATCATCCCGGTCGGGTTGACCCAAGGCTCGCACTCCAGTCCCAACCTCTTGGCCACCGATTCGATGGCGCCTTCCAGCCGCTGCACGGTCGTGCCGTAGGCATGCAGGCGCTCGGCCAGATCGACCACGAAGGCGATGCGCTCCACATAACCGGCGTCGGTATGGGCGGGTGCAAGGGTGTCGGCAGGTTGCATGTCGACTAGGATCGCATGCGTTGAATCGATTCACATCGCGCCCGCCGAGTTGCGTAAGCTAGCGCGGAGCCATTGCAGGGTCTGCATGAGCAACGCGCCGAACCACCACCCACCTGCTGCTTCCGTCGATCCCGGGGATGCCTCGCGCTTGCGCCTGTCGGGCCGCTGGACGCTGCGCTACGCCAGCGAGATCAGCGATGTGCTGCGCGACGTGCCGGACGGCATCACCGACGTGGACGCCCGCGACTTGGAACGCCTGGACACACTGGGTGTCCTGCAGTTGCTGCGCTATGCCGACCGCCGCGACCTTGAATTCGACCATTTCAACTTCCGCGACGACCATCACACGCTGATCGACGCGATCGAAGACGTCCACGACGAGCGTCCCAAGCGCAAGCGAGACACTGGTTTCGTGGCAGCGCTGAACCGGCTGGGGTTTGCCATCGTCGACAATGCCAAGGAGGTCATGGCGCTGGTCGCCTTCCTTGGCGAGGTAATGGTCAAGATCCTGCGCCTGATCAAGGAACCACGTCGGTTCCGGCTGACCGCGACCTTCCACCACATGGAACAGGTCGGCCTGGATGCGGTGCCGCTGGTGGCCTTGCTGTCGTTCATGGTCGGCGCTGTGATCGCGTTCCTGGGCGCCATGGTGTTGCGCGATTTCGGCGCCCAGATTTTCGTGGTCGAGCTGGTCAGCGCCGCGTTCCTGCGCGAATTCGGCGTATTGCTCACGGCGATCCTGTTGGCTGGCCGCACCGCCAGCGCCTTCACCGCGCAGATCGGAATGATGGTCAACCGCGAGGAAGTGGACGCGATCCGCGTGCTCGGCCTGGATCCGATCGACCTGCTGGTGATCCCGCGCGTGCTGGCGCTGCTGGCAATGCTGCCGCTGCTGACCTTCATTGCGATGGTCGCGGGCTTGGCCGGGGGCATGGCGGTCGGTGCGTTCAACCTCGACATCCCGGCGGCGGCTTACCTGGCGCGCATGCAGGAAATGATGAGCATCGACAATTTCGTTGTGGGCATGGTCAAGGCGCCGATCTTCGCCATTGTGATTGCCCTGATTGGTTGCCTGGAGGGCCTGCAAACCGAGGGCACCGCGCAATCGCTGGGCGAGCGCACCACCTCCAGCGTGGTGCAGTCGATCTCGATGGTGATCGTGCTGGCCGGCCGCACCGCCAGTGCGTTCACCGCGCAGATCGGTGCGATGAAGGCGCGCGAAGAAATCGACGCGATGAAGACGCTGGGCCTGGACCCGGTCGATCTGCTGGTGCTGCCGCGGCTGATCGCCCTGCTGATCACCCT
>JBDSIA010000058.1:0-7121 GCA_039918175.1 Thermomonas sp. | reverse complement strand
TGCCGCCGCGTTCGCGTGTGGATTCCAGCATGTCCTCGATCGCTTCGGTCTTGGCCGAACGCAGGACTTTCTCGTAGCTGCCGGAGCGGCCACCAATCATGTCGCGGATACCGGCGAACATGTCGCGGAACATATTGGCACCGAGGATCGCGTCGCCGCTGACCAGCCCGCAATACTTGACGATGCGGCGGCCCTCGAACGTGTTGGTGGTGGTGATCGGAATGTCGGGCTTGGCCATGTGATGTCCTTCAGCGTTTGAGGAGGCGGTTCAACCAGCGCTGCGAGAGCGAACTGGCATCGGTGTCGGTGTCGGTCTGTGTTGCCTCACTATCCGCGGCATCGCCATTGCGACGCGGGCGCGGCGGCAGGTAGCGGTTGACGGGTGCATAGCCAAGCTCCGGCATCAGCGCGACGCCACCGCGATCCAGCACCAGTTTCGAGATATCCGAATCCGGATCGCCAAGGTCGCCGAAATGCCGCGCCTTGGTCGGGCAGGCCTGCACGCAGGCAGGTTGGCGGTCGACTTCGTCAAGGTTCTCGTTGTAGATGCGGTCCACGCATAGCGTGCATTTCTTCATCACCCCTTCGACTTCGCTGTATTCGCGCGCGCCGTACGGGCAGGCCCACGAACACAATTTGCAGCCGATGCACTTGTCCTCGTCGACCAGCACGATGCCATCTTCGGCGCGCTTGTAACTGGCGCCGGTCGGGCACACGGTGACGCAGGCCGGGGTTTCGCAATGCAGGCAGCTGCGCGGGAAATGCAAGGTCTGCGCGGGTTGCTGGGTGGCAGCGTCGGCTTCAAGTTCGTAGCTGTGCACGCGGTTGAACCACACGCCTTGCGGGTCTTTCGCGTATGGGCGTTCATCCGTCAGCGGGCCGGCAATGCCGCCGGCATTCCATTCCTTGCAGCTGGTTGCGCAGGCATGGCAGCCGACGCAGGTGTCCAGGTCGATCACCAGGCCGAGTTTCTTTTTCGACGGTAGTGGCAATGCGGTCATCGGCGTGCCCCGTGCAAGGATCGATGCGACGGGCTGCAACGGATGGGGCGCCGTTGGCATGCGCACAGCGAATGGGCGAGGTGGCACATCAGAACGGGAAGTAGCGTGGGATGAGGATGATGGCCATGACCCAGAAAATCAGGATGAGTGGAACGCCGATCTTCGGGAAGTCGATAAATCGATAGCCGCCGGCGGTGTAGACCATTGTATTGGTCTGATAGCCGACCGGCGTAGCGAAGCTGGTGGACGCGGCGAACGCGACCGCCACCAGGAAGGGTTTTGGGTCCACGCCGAGGTTATGGGCGGCGGAAATGGCGATCGGCACCACCAGCACGGCAGAAGCATTGTTGCTTATCAGTTCGGTCATCACCGCGGTGATCAGGTAGATGGCGGCCAAGGTGACGACCGGGCCATGATCGGCGATCGAGCCCAGCGCAGTGTGCGCCATCCAGTCGGCGCCGCCGGACTTCTGCAGGGCGATGCCCAAGGGCAACAGGCCCGCCAGCAAAATGATGACCCGCCAGTCGATCGCCGCATAGGCTTCGTCGCTGCGCAGGGACTGCAGCATCACCAGCGCTACGCCGCCCAGCAACGCGGTGGCCACGATCGGTAGCCAACCAAGCGCGGCAATCCCCACTGCCGCGGCGATCACCAAAATCGACACGCTCCCATGCCACCAGTCGACCTGGCGCTTGCGTTGCTCACCCAGCAACACCAGCCCCGGATCCGCGCGCATGATGTCCAGTGACGACGTTGGTGCGTCCAGCATCAGGATGTCGCCTACCGCCAGCACCACGTGGTGCGGCGGCAGGCGCATGCTGCCGCCTGCGCGTTGCAGGCCATGTACCAGCGCCCGGTGCGAATGCCCGAAACGCAATTCCGACAACGTATGCCCCGCCAGCTGAGAACCCGGCGCGACCATGATCCGCGCATGCACCCGTTCCTCGTCCGGATTGCCGGACAGGTCGGACGCAACCGGGTCAAATTTCAGGCCCAGTTTGCGTCGCAGTGCGTCGAGCTCTGGCCAGCTGCCGCGCAGCAACAGTCTGTCACCCGCCTGAATCGTCTCATTCCGGGGCCTGTCCATCAGCACGCCGTCGCGGCGGATTTCCAGCAAGTAAGCGTCGCCGGTATCCAGCGGCAGCGCGACCCCGCCGGCCTTGCCGATCACCGATGAGGAACGACCGACGATGAGCTCGGTCAGGAAGCGTCCGCGTTGTTCGTCGAGCGGTGCAGCGGGCACCCCCAGATCCGGCAGCAGCGTGCGCGCCAGCATCAGATAGATCATGCCCGCGCCGACGAACCAGATGCCCAGCGGGGCGAACTCCAGCACGCTGAACCCGCCCAGCCCGGATTGGCGCGCCAGCGAATCCACCAACAGGTTGGTGGAGGTGCCGACCAAGGTGCACACCCCGCCGAATTGTGCCGCGAATGAGAGCGGGATCAGGAATTTCGATGGCGCCAGCCGGTTGGCGCTGACCGCCGCGATCACCATCGGCAGGAACACCGCGACCACGGCGGTGTTGTTGACGAAGGCAGACAGGCCCGCGACAAGGACCATCATCACCAGCGCGAACAACCAGCCCCGCTTGATGCGGGCCAACTGGTCGCCCAGCGCCCCGATCACCCCACTGTGCTGCAGGCCTGCGCTGAGCACGAACATCGCGGCGACCGTAATGGTGGCGGGATTGCTGAAACCCGATAGCGCTTCCGCCGGAGTGAGCACGCCAGTCACCAGCAGCGCCGAAAGCACCAGCAAGGCGATCACGTCGACGGCCAGCTTTTCGGTGACGAACAGGAATACGGCGCCTGCCAGTACCGCCAGGGTGACGACCAGGGGCAGCATCAAGTCGCCTGTCACGGGGTCATTTCCTCACGACGTTGCGCTCGAGTGCCGCCGAAATGCTGCTGATGAGTCGAGCGCTGTGGTAGTCATCTTGCAGCTTCCTTGTTGCGTCGGCGAAACCAGGCACCGTAGCGCAGCGGCGCTTCGCCGGCTTCTTGCTGGCCCACAGCGGGGAGTTGCGGCGTGCTTTGCATGTCGTCGGTTTGCGAGTCCGCCTTGCGAATCGACACGCGCAGGTCGAACCACGCCGCCTGCCCGGTCACCGGATCGGCATTGGCGTAATCGCCCTTTGGCGTGATGTCGGAAATCAGGTGGTTTAGCAGGAAGCCCTTGCGCGATTCCGGTGCGTCCTTCGCCAGTTTCCACGCACCCTTGCGCTTGCCGATCGCGTTCCAAGTCCACACCGTGTCCGGCTGCACATTGGATGCGAACTTCGCCTGCACAGTAATGGTGCCGTGGTGCGATGACATCTCGATCCAATCCTCGTCGGCGATGCCATGCCCGGTGCCGGTATCAGGATGCAAGTACAGATAGTTGCGCGCGGTGATCTGGCGTAGCCACGCGTTCTGGCTGCCCCAGGCGTGGTACATGAACATCGGTCTTTGCGTCACAGCATTCAATGGGAATGAATCGCTTGAGGTCTGCGCGCCCTCGAACGGCTCGTACCAGATCGGTAGCGGGTCGAAGTAAGTCGCCACGCGCTCGCGATGTTCCGGTGGCGGCTGCACCGCGCCGTGGCCTTGCGCGGCCAGGCGGAATTTCTGAAGGGTTTCCGAATACAGTTGCAGCACGATCGGTGCGTCGTTGGCTACGAACCCGAACTTCTGCGCCCAGCGCAGGTAATCACGGTTGGCCATCTTGAAATAGCGTGCGGACTCCGGGATTTCCTCGCGCCAGAAGCCGCCGTTGTCGATGTAGTGCTGCAACTGATTGGGGTTCGGTGCGCCCTTGCCGTGCTGGTTGCCATCTACGCCGCGCCAACCTGCCAGCAGGCCAACACCTGGCGCACGTTCGTGATGGATGATGTAGTCGGCGTAGTCGCGGTATTTCGCGGAGCCATCCTCGTTGATCAAGCCGGGCAGACCCAGCCGAACGCCAAGGTCAATCAGTACCGACTGGAACCCGCGCACGTCGCGCGGCTTGCCTTCAACGTCCTGGGTTTCCGGCGCCAGCACCGGCTGCCGGATCGCATCGGCGGCGCCGTCAGCATCGGAGATCGGCCGGTCGAGCAGGCTCACCGCATCGAAACGTTCCAGATACGTCGTGTCCGGCAGTACCAGGTCGGCATAGGCGACCATTTCGCTGGAATATGCATCGGAATAGATGATGCGCGGGATCTTGTACTCGCCGGCCTCGTCCTTGTCGGTCAGCCAGCCGATGGTCTCACCGGTGTTCATCGCCGAGTTCCAACTCATGTTGGCCATGAACATCAACAGCGTGTCGATCTTGTAGGGATCACCGGCATGCGCATTGCGGATCACCGTATGCATCATGCCGTGGGCTGCAAGTGGATAGCCCCAGGAAAAAGCGTGGTCAATGCGGCGCGGCTGGCCGTCTGCATCGACGAGCAAGTCTTCGGGTCCATGTACGAAACCCAGTGGCGGCGCGTCCAGCACGCCATCTGGCTTGCGCGTCTTGCCGGGCCGATTTGTGGGCGGCACTGGCTTCGGAAACGGTGGCTGATAACGGAAAGAGCCTGGTGCATCCACCGCGCCGAGCAGCAACTGCACCAGGTGCAGCGCGCGGCAGGTGTGGAAGCCGTTACTGTGCGCGCTGATGCCACGCATCGCATGCATCGAGACCGGCCGCCCGACCATTTCCGCGTGTTCGCGGCCCCAGCTGTCGGTCCACGCAATCGGAAGCGTGAGACCGCTGTCGAACGCCGCTTCGGCCAGTTCGCGCGCGATGCGGCGAATCGTGTCTGCAGGAATGCCGCAACGTTCGCTCACGGCATCCGGAGCGTATTGCGGATCCAGGTAGCGATCAACGATCAGCTGGAAGACCGGCACTGCGATGCGGCCATCGAGCAAGGTGTATTCGCCGATGACGGCAGGTGAAATGTCGATGGCGTTTGCATCGACAGCAATATTTTTTTCAGCGTCCCAGCAAAGCGCCTCGCCTTCCGCGCCACGCGCGAACAGCCCATCGTCGGCGCCACCCTCATTGCGGATCACCAGCCAATGCGCGTTTGCATACCGAACCAGGTAATCCAGGTCGATGCGGTCCATCCGCAGCAGTTCATGGACCAACGCGAAGGCGAACAGACCATCGGTGCCGGGGCGTATCCCGATCCACTCATCGGCAATCGCGCCATAGCCACTGCGCACCGGATTAACCGCCACGATCTTGGCACCGCTGGCCTTGAGTTTTGCCAGGCCCAGTTTGATCGGGTTGGAGTCGTGGTCTTCGGCCACGCCCCACAGCATCAGGTAGCGGGTGTGTTCCCAGTCGGGTTCACCGAACTCCCAGAAGCTGCCACCCACCGAATACAGGCCGCCGGCGGCCATGTTCACCGAGCAGAAGCCGCCATGTGCGGCGTAGTTGATCGTGCCGAACTGCTGCGCCCACCAGCCGGTCAGCGCCTGCGACTGGTCGCGACCGGTGAAAAACGCCAGTTCATCCGGATTGCGCGCGCGGATCGGGGCCAACCACGAGGTTGCGATGTCGAGCGCCTCATCCCATTCAATCTCGCGGAACTCGCCCTTGCCGCGCTCGCCGACTCGCAGCAGCGGTTTCGACAATCGCGCCGGGCTGTAATGCTGCATGATCCCGGCTGCGCCTTTGGCGCACAGCACGCCCTGGTTCACCGGGTGGTCGCGGTTGCCCTGGATGTAGCGGATTTTTTTTCCGTCGGGACCGCCATCGGCCAGCCATACCTTGATGCCGCAGCGGCAGGCGCACATGTAACAGGTCGTTCTTTTGACCTCGTCGCCGGGCGAGGGCGACAGGTCGAGGATGGGCTCTTTGAAAGCGGGGTTGGCCATGCCCCATTGTGCCGTGCCGCTGCCACGACCGCACCACGGGCTGGATTACTGCGGCGGATCGATCTTGAGCGTGGGATCGTTGATGCGGGAATAGCGCATGGTCATGGTCATCGGAGTGCCGTTGCTGTCCATGTTCATGCGCATCTGCAGGGGCATGCCATCGGCTGCGATCCACAAGGTGGAATCGGTCGGCGTCGGCACGCTGTAGTGAACGCTGTACTTCTGCGCGCTGATCCCGTCGACCGAATCGCTGCCCATGGCCTCGGCGCTCATGCCTGCTTCGGCTTCCTTGAAACCGCCGGGATCGCGCCACTGCCTGGTCATGTCCTTGGGCATCGGCACCTTCATGCTGCGGCCTTGCATAGACATGTACATGGTGTCGCCAATGATGAACTGGGTGCCCATGCCGGCCATCTGCATCCGGAAACGATCAGGCGTAACGAAGTCCACTTCGTTGCTCATCAGGCCTTTCGGCCCGCCTTTCATCTGCATGCTGACGTGGTAGCTGCTGGCGTCCATCAACCTGTGCATCGAGGCGATCACCGCCTCGCGGGGGCTGGTCATCGGGTTGATCGCATCAGCCCTAGCCGCCAGCTTCTCCGCAGTGCTCGCATGTGCAGCGTCCGATGACGTGGGTGCTGCCGCTTGACTCGCCGGGGGTGCGGATGGCGTGCAGGCGGCCAAGCCGAGCAGCAGGGCGATGCTCAGCAGGTTCAGACAGGGCAAGCGCGGTGAACGGATCATGGCGATGGTGGTCCAAGGGTTGGCTAAGGGATGTAGAGCGTCTGTTGGTCAAACGCGAATGCGGCCCGATCACGGCCAGCCCGTTGTGACGCCATAATCGCCGCATGGTCGGTCTTCCTGGCGACATTGCGCTGCGTGGCGGCATCTTCCTTGGCGTGCTGGCCCTGCTGCTGGTGCTTGAAGCCATGCTGGGCGGGTCCAACCCGGCGCCGAGGCGTGGCCAGCGCTGGCCAGCGAACATCGGCCTGGTCTTGCTCGACAGCGTGCTGGCACGGCTGCTGCTGCCCGCTGGCGTGGTGGGTGCGGCGGCATGGGCGCAGGCGCGCGGATTCGGACTGTTGAACCAGGCCGCCTGGCCGGATTGGCTGGAATTCGGCATTGCGCTGGTGCTGCTGGATCTTGCGATCTATTGTCAACATCGGCTGCTGCATGCCTGCCCGCTGCTGTGGCGGTTGCATCGGGTCCATCACACCGACCGAACCCTGGACGCGACGTCGGCGCTGCGTTTCCACCCGTTGGAAATCCTGCTGTCGCTGGCGATCAAGA
>JBDSIA010000057.1:0-4846 GCA_039918175.1 Thermomonas sp. | reverse complement strand
CCCGTTCGACCCGGTCGACCCAGCCGCGCAGGTACTGCGCCCATGCGTATTCCTTGGTGCTGGCGGATACGAATTTGCGTTTGGGCCGCTTGGCGTATTGCTGCGAACGCAGGTGGATTTCCGCGGCGAGGCGCGCCATGGCGATGTCGTGGTCGATCTTCTCCGTGCCCGGCGGCAAGTCTCGAGCCTCCACTTCCTGTCGTGGCTGCGGCACGGGCATCGCCTGCTGGCCGGTGGTGGCGGTGATCACGCGTGGATCCGGTGGCGGGCTGGGCGCGGGTGTCTGCGCGAGCAGGGGACGCGGCGCCAACCCTTGTTGTGGCTGCGGGATCGGCCCTGTTTGGGAATCGCGCGGGCGCAGGGTCTTGTCATGCTCCCCGCCGCCTTGGTTGGCTGCCTGGGCGAGGAAATCCGCTTGTTTCGGAGTCAATGCAGAACGGGTCTGGGTCAGCATCACGTCCAGCGTTGGGGTGACCGGCGCGGCGTCCTCCACGCTGAAGGCAATCCCCAGGATCAGCATCGCGTGCACCAGCACCGCAAGCACCAAGGTTGCGCCGAGCCGGTCGGATTCGCCGATGCGTGGCGCTGGATGTGCGGGAAAAGCGTCGGCCTGCAGCATCAGGACGCAAGCCTGGCCTCGATGCAGTCGAACAGGCGGCCGGCGATGTTCAGGCCGAACTGGGCATCGAGTTCGCGGATGCAGGTAGGGCTGGTGACATTGATCTCGGTCAGGTAGTCGCCAATCACGTCCAGACCGACGAACAACATGCCGCGCCGCTTCATTTCGGGGCCGACCTGGGCCGCGATCCAGCGGTCGCGGTCGCTCAGTGGACGGCCTTCTCCACGCCCGCCGGCAGCCAGGTTGCCGCGGAATTCGTCGCCCTGCGGGATCCGCGCCAGGCAGTAATCAATCGGTTCGCCATCGACCAGCAGGATGCGTTTGTCGCCATCGACAATTTCCGGCAGATAGCGCTGGGCCATCGCCAGGTGGCGGCCGCCATCGGTCAGGGTTTCCAGAATCACATTGAGGTTGGGTTCACCGGCGCCGGCACGGAAGATCGAGCGCCCGCCCATGCCGTCCAGCGGTTTCAGCACGGCCTGCTGGTGTTCGCCGACGAACGCCTTGAGCGCAGCCGGATCCCGGCTCACCAAGGTTGGCGGGCAGCATTGCGGGAACAGCAGGGCCGCGAGTTTCTCGTTGAAGTCGCGCAGGCCCTGCGGATCGTTGACGATGAGTGCGCCTTGTTGCTGGGCCATGCACAGGATCTGGGTGTCGTGGATGTAGTTGCCGTCGACCGGTGGATCGGTGCGCATCAACACTACCTGGCCTGCTCCGAACGCGAGCTGTGACGCCGATCCCAGATCGAACCCGTGCTGCGGGTCGTTGCTGACGCGTAGCGTCATGCAGTCGGCGACCGCGCGCATGTTGCTGACCGACAAGCCGCCCGGCTTGACGTAATTCAGCCGATGCCCGCGCCGCTGGGCTTCCAGCAGCATGGCAAAGGTGGAGTCCTTGGCGGTCTTGATGGAGGCGATCGGATCCATCACCACCACCACGTCCAGCGGCGTTCCCATCGGCATCCCGGGCGTCCTCGGTGGATCCTGCGAAATCTGCCCAAATGGTAGCAGGGGGCTTGCTCGAAACAGCGATGTGACGCAACGCGTCGCTTGACACGTCGCGCGCAGACTGGGATATAAGCAGTCTCACTGCACGATGGCGGCATGCATCGGGCAGCGATCAAGCGGCACATCAAAGTGGTACATCAAGCGGTAAGGGGAACGCATGGCGCACAAGGACGGTCAGGACGATAACCTCAAGGGTCTGAGGGTGATGGTCATCGATGACTCCAAGACAATCCGGCGGACGGCCGAAACCTTGCTTATGCGTGAAGGTTGCGAAGTCGTCACCGCCACGGACGGATTCGAGGCGCTTTCGAAGATCGCCGATCAGAACCCGCAGATCATCTTCGTCGACATCATGATGCCGCGACTGGATGGCTATCAGACCTGCGCGCTGATCAAGAACAACCAGACCTTCAAATCCGTTCCGGTGATCATGCTTTCATCCAAGGACGGCTTGTTCGACAAGGCGCGCGGGCGCATCGTTGGTTCCGAGCAATACCTCACCAAACCATTCACACGCGAAGAACTCCTTGGCGCGATTCGGAAGTACGTCACCGCCTGACCGGGGGGTAAGGCACCTATGGCACGCATACTGCTGATTGAGGATTCACCGACCGAGGCTGCGGTCATGACCCAGTTGCTGGAACGCAACGGGCATCACGTCACCACATCGGTCAATGCCGAGGATGGCATCGCCACCTGTCGGCGCGACAAGCCGGACCTGGTCCTGATGGACGTGGTGCTGCCTGGCATGAACGGCTTCCAGGCCACCCGTGCATTGTCGCGCGATACCGATACCAGTCACATCCCGGTGCTGATCGTCAGCACCAAGAACCTGGACACGGACCGCATGTGGGGCCTGCGTCAGGGCGCGAAAGACTACATCGTCAAGCCACCGCGCGAGTCTGACCTGATCGAGAAGATCAACGCATTGGTCGGGCACTGAGCATGGCCAAGCGCGGCAAGGCCAAGGCAAAGGGCAAGCAGCCGACGAAGGTGGCACAACCCGCCATCGTCACGGTGGCGCCGGAGTCGGTCGTCGAGCAAGCCGCCGAGCCTGTTGTTGAAGCCGAGCCTGTTGTCGAAGCCGAGGCTGTTGTTGAAGCCAGGTCAGCGCCGACCACGGACGCATCGCCGGACACCCAGGATGAAGCTGTCAATGAGCCCATGCAAGCCGAGCCTTCCGGGAAAGCCACAGCTGCAAAGCCGTCCAAGCCGCAGCGCAAGCCCAAGGTAAGGGCGCGTGACCAGCGCCCGCCGTTCCTAGTATTGGCAGAGTATGAAGAACGCAGTCTGGCCCATGTTGCGGGCCTGCCGGAGCAGCTGGACGCGCCGGGCCTGTGGCGCGGGGTGGCCTACCGGATCGGTTCGCATCGGCTCGCATCAGGTTTCGATGAGGTGGTCGAGATCCTGTCGATACCGGCGTTGACCACCGTTCCCGGAGCGCAGCCGTGGATGCTGGGCGTGGCCAACGTGCGCGGCACGCTGTTGCCGGTGGTCGACCTGAAGCAGTTCCTGGAAGGCGAGCGCACCGTGCTGCATGAAAGTCAGCGCGTGCTCGTCGTGCGCCAGCCCGGCGGCGAAGTCGCCATCATCATCGACGAGTTGTACGGTCAACGCAGTTTCGTTGACGGGCAAGGGATCGATGTCGCGCAGGTGTCTGAAGGCCGTTATGGGCACTTCATCGATCGCGCTTACCACATGGGTGAACAGGATTGGGGTGTGTTCAGCCTCGACCGACTCGCCCGCACTCCTGAATTCCGCCAAGCCGCCGCCTGATACGCGGTCACATACGCAAGCCGAGGTCGCAACATGAGCACTATGATGGATTCCGTCTCTGGCAAAGGTCGCCTCAGCACCAATGCGTGGATCGCGTTGCTGATCGGGTCGCTGGTGGTATTCGCAGGCAACACGTTGTACGCCACTACCAAGGCTTCGCGGCTGGGCGGTGCCAGTAGTTCGGCATCACGCCTGCAGCTCAATTCGCAACGGCTGGCCAACCAGGGCCGGGACGCGATCGAGGGCAATGCCGAGGCATTCGCAGCCTTCAAGGACACCAAGGCCGAGGTCGACCAGGACATCAAGTCCCTCAATGATCGCTTCGGCGATGCGGCTGGGGTTTCCGGGCCGATCAACTCCGTGACCAACACCTGGACCCCGCTGGCCAAGCGTGCCGACGAAGTCATGGGCAGCCAGACCGCAGTACTGGCGCTGGCCGGACGCGCGAACAGCTTCACTGCCAAGGTGCCGCAATTGCAGGCGCAGTTGAACGAAGTGGTGCGTGGCCTGGTATCCGGCGGGGCGAGTTCGGGCCAGGTATTTACCGCGCTCCAGCAGGTGGTGACCTCGGCGGGTATGGCTCGCCGTATCGCGGAGTTGCAGGCAGGTGGCAGCGGCGCGCAAGTGGCGGCCGGCGCATTGGGGCGCGATTCGGCGGTATTCGATCGCTCGATGACCGCATTGCGCAACGGCAGCGGCGACATCGCCAAGGTGACGTCGGCCGGAGCAGTCGGTCCGCTGACGCAGGCCAATACCCTCTGGCAGGACATGAAGAAGGATCTGGACGCAATTGTGGCCAGCTCCAAGAACCTGCTTGGCGCGCAAACCTCGGTGTCCGCGTTGACCACCGGTTCCGGCAAGTTGCTGGCTGACAGCGAAAGCCTGTTCGCGGCCTTTACCTCGTTCGGATCGCTGAAAGACACCAGTATCGTGGGTGGCGTCTGGCTAAGCATCCTGTCCGGTGCGCTGGCGCTGTTCTCGATCGCAGGTCTGTTGTGGTCCCTGGGTCGCGCACAACGCGGCCGTTACCAGACCACGCGCGAACTCAACGATCGCAATCAGGAGGCGATCATGCGCCTGCTGGATGAAATGGGCTCGCTCGCGGAAGGCGACCTGACCGTCAAGGCCACCGTCACCGAAGACATGACCGGCGCGATCGCGGACTCGATCAACTTCGCCGTGGAACAGCTGCGTACTCTGGTGACCACCATCAATGACACCTCGGTGCATGTCGCCTCCAGCGCGCAGGAAACGCAGGCCACCGCGATGCACCTCGCCGAGGCGGCGCAGCACCAGGCGCAGGAGATTAGTTCCGCATCCGGGCGCATCACCGACATCGCGGCCAGCATCAACCAGGTCTCGCAGGATTCGGCGGACTCCGCCGAAGTGGCGCGCCGCTCGGTGCAGATCGCGACCAATGGCGCGGGCGTGGTGCGGCAGACGA
>JBDSIA010000056.1:0-7230 GCA_039918175.1 Thermomonas sp. | reverse complement strand
ACCGATGCAGCTGCCGTGGAAGGTCTCGATTCCGCCATTGAGCGCGCGGTGGCCTATGTCGAAGCAGGCGCGGACATGATTTTCCCTGAAGCGATGACGTCAATTGACGACTACCGCATGGTCAAGGCCGCCGTACGCGTGCCGATCCTGGCCAACCTGACAGAGTTCGGTAGCACGCCGTTCTACACCACCGACGAACTGCGCGACGCCGGCGTGGACATCGCCCTGTATTGCTGCGGCGCTTATCGCGCAATGAACAAGGCAGCGCTGAATTTCTACGAAACCGTCCGCCGCGACGGCACCCAGAAACACATCATCGACACCCTGCAGACGCGCGCGGAACTTTATGACTTCCTGGGCTACCACGCTTACGAAGACAAGCTCGACGCGCTGTTCGCGGATGACAAGCAACACGACAAGAAGGACGCATGAATATGAGCGACACACCAAGCAACCTGCCGAAGCCGAAGAAGTCGGTCGCGTTGAGCGGAACTCCAGCGGGCAACACTGCGTTGTGCACGGTCGGCCGCAGCGGCAACGACCTGCATTACCGCGGCTATGACATCCACGACCTGGCGACCAAGTCGACCTTCGAGGAAGTTGCGCACCTGCTTGTTCATGGCACGTTGCCGACGCAGTCGCAGCTGAACGCTTACAAGACCAGGCTAAAGCGTCTGCGCGGCCTGCCGGCAATCGTCACCGAAGCGCTCGAATTGGTCCCGGCCAATGCGCATGCGATGGACGTGTTGCGCACCGGCTGTTCCGTCATGGGTGTCGTGCTGCCCGAGCGCGAAGGGCATCCGGCCAGCGAGGCACGCGACATCGCCGACAAGTTGATCGCGAGCTTCGGTTCGATGTTGCTGTACTGGTGGCACTTCACCCGCAACGGCCGCCGCATCGATGTCGAAACCGACGACGACAACGTCGCCGCGCATTTCCTGCACCTGCTGCATGGCGAGGAGCCGTTGCAGCTGCATGCCGATGCGCTGGACAAGTCGCTCATTCTTTACGCTGAGCACGAATTCAATGCCTCGACGTTTGCTGCGCGAGTGATCGCCGGCACCGGTAGCGACATGCATAGCTGCATCACCGGTGCGATCGGCGCGTTGCGCGGGCCGAAGCATGGCGGCGCCAATGAAGTGTCGATGGAGATCATCAGCCGTTACGACAATGCCGACGAAGCAGAGGCCGATATCCGGGCGCGAATGGAGAAGAAGGAAATCATCATTGGCTTCGGCCACCCGGTCTACACGGTTGGCGATCCGCGCAATCCGATCATCAAGGAGATCAGTCGCGCGCTGTGCAAGGAAGGTGGCAATCAGGTGTTGTTCGACGTATCAGAGCGCATCGAGACCCTGATGATGGATACCAAGAAGATGTTCCCGAACCTGGATTGGTACAGCGCCAGCGCGTACCACATGCTCGGCATTCCGACTCAGATGTTCACCCCGCTGTTTGTCATCGCGCGCACCACCGGCTGGTGTGCGCACGTGATCGAACAGCGCGAGGACGGCAAGATCATCCGTCCGAGCGCGACTTACATTGGACCGGAAGATCAGGCTTACGTGCCGATCGAAAAACGCTGAGACATTCCAGGAGCACAAGAAAAAGGCCGCGCACTACGCGGCCTTTTTTGCATGCGGGACTGGCTCGGTTACGCCAGGCCTTCGGCCTTGAGTGCGGCTTGCACGCCGGGATCGGCTGCCATGCGCGCATCGAACGCAGCCAGGTTGTCCAACCCGGTGACATCGACCCCGATCTTCTTCGCCCACTGGGTGACCACGAACAGATAGGGATCGGCGATTGAACGACTGCCGGTCAAGTAGTCCTTGCCGGCTAGTTGCGCATCAGCGCGCTCGAAATGGCCACGCAACTTCTGCTTGGCCAGTTGCTGGGCCTGTGCATGCGCTGTGTCGCCCAACGATGCTGTGGAGCCGAACAGCGGGTGGAATGCCGTGTGCACATCCGCATTGAGGAAAGCCAACCAGCGATTCACTTCCGCGCGGCTTTCCGGGGAACCATCGCCGCCCAAGCGGGCATCGGGAAACTTGTCGGCAAGGTAATTGAGGATCGCCGCATTCTGGGTGAGCACCCAATCGCCAATCTGCAGCACGGGAACTGCAGCAGCAGGATTCAGCGCCAGAAATTCGGGTTGCTTGCGTTGTTCACCGTTGACGATCTGCGCTTCAAATGGAGCGCCGATCCATTGCAGGACGATATGGTCTGCGAGTGAGCAGGCGCCTGGTGAGGTGTACAGCTTCATGTTGGTCTTCCTGTGGGGAGCAGGCGACCACTATCCACTGGGGGGGATGAAGCTGCGATCGGGGCTGGCGCAACAGATCGTTGCACTGGACTCGACTTACGAGTGACGCGGCTTGAGGCTCTGCACTTTGTAGAAAGTATGGCTGCCGATCGTCGCGACCTGGTAAGCCGTGCGCCAACTTGGGCTGGCGATGGCACTGGCGGCGAAGTGGCTGGCGCCGGGGACGACCAGCTTGCGTTGGGCAAGCGGCAGCGCCCAATTGCGTTCGGATTCAAGTGCAATGGTGACCGCCTCAGCCCAGGCTTCCGAATTGGAAAGCCGGGTTTGCGGCGAAACAATCGTTGGCGCGAACTGCTTGCGTGCAGTCACCACCTGACACACGTTGCGGCCCCACAGGCCACTGTCGCGGCGGCGCAGGGCGACTTCCGCCACTGCTTGCTGGCCGCGCACTGATTGATCCCGCGCCTCCAAATAGACGGTCGTGGACAAGCACAGCGAATCAGCCGCCGGCTGTGGCAGTACATGTGTGGACAGCCAGAGGATCCAGGCCAGTTTCATGTCGAACTCCTTGCTCCGTTGCGGCGCGCGCATTTCCGCGCAGCTTTCGCGCGGTTGGCATCACGTCATGGCGTAGTGGGGAGGGCGGCAGCTCTGAGGCGGCCTTGTGCCCGGGCGCGAAAGCCGCAGGATTGCGTGCTCGTGCCGGATCCCGCCAAGTCAGGGGCGGGAAAAGTTGGCGAACCTTAGGTGGGCAATGCCTAACGGCAGCTGAACATCGGTTCGGAAGAATTTGATTCGATTGGAGTTTTTAATCTGGATCCAACCTGTCTAGAGTTCGCGAGCGGCGCTTGATCAGAGGCGCGATGCGAGCCGGCTGCCTTGTGCAATCGCGCGCTTGGCGTCCAGCTCGGCAGCCAACTCGGCACCACCTATCAGGTGCACGTTCTGTCCGAGCGCGTGCAGTTCATCGAACAGGCTGCGTCGCGATTCCTGGCCCGCGCAGATCACGATGTGGTCGACGGCCAGATTTTGTTCGCTGCCATCGACGCGCAGTTGCAAGCCGCTGTCGTCCACGCCCAGGTATTCGACGCCTCCCAGCATCTTCACGCCCTTGGCCTTCAACGTGGAGCGATGAATCCAGCCGGTGGTCTTGCCCAGCTTTGCGCCGAGCTTTCCAGTCGTGCGTTGCAACAGCCAGACCTGCCGCGCAGGCGGCTCCGGTCGTGGCGTCGCCAGTCCGCCGGCTGTATGGAAGTTGGCATCCACGCCCCATTCGGCCATCCAGCGCTTGGGATCCAGCGATGATGATTCGCCGTCCTGGACGAGGAACTCGGCGACATCGAAACCAATTCCGCCGGCACCGATGATCGCCACCTTCTTGCCTGTTACCACCCGTCCCAGCAGTACATCGAGGTAGCCGATCACCTTCGGGTGATCCGAGCCGGGAAAATCCACGATGCGCGGGGTGACGCCGGTTGCGATCACGATCTCTTCGAACCCGGCGAGCGATGCCGCATCGGCGCGTTCGGACAGGCGCAGGCTCACGCCGGTGTCGGCGATGCGCTGGCGGAAATAGCGAATCGTCTCGTGGAACTCTTCCTTGCCAGGGATCCGCTTGGCCAGATTGAACTGGCCACCGATCTCATCGGCGGCATCAAACAGGGTGACCCGATGCCCGCGTTCGGCAGCCACGGTGGCGCATGCCAACCCAGCCGGACCAGCGCCGACGACGGCAATCGACTTCGCTGCATTGGTCGGCAAGTAGTTCAACTCGGTTTCGGCGCAAGCGCGCGGATTGACCAGGCAGCTGGCGCGTCTGTTCTCGAACACGTGGTCCAGGCAGGCCTGGTTGCAGGCGATGCAGGTGTTGATACGGTCCGCGCGGCCCGCGCGTGCCTTGTTGACCCATTCCGGGTCGGCCAGCAACGGACGCGCCATTGACACCATGTCCGCGCCCCCAGTTGCCAACACGGCTTCGGCGACATCGGGTGTGTTGATGCGGTTGGTCGCGACCAGTGGCAGTCGCACATGCGGGCGCAACTTCGCGGTCACTCCGACGAATGCGGCGCGCGGCACCGAGGTGGCAATGGTCGGGATGCGTGCTTCGTGCCAACCGATGCCCGTATTGATGATGCTGGCGCCGGCAGCTTCCACCGCCTGGGCTTGGGCGACGATATCGTCCCAGGCATTGCCGCCTTCGACCAGGTCCAGCATCGATAGCCGATAGATAAGAATGAAGTCGGGACCGCAGGCCTCGCGCACGCGGCGGACGATCTCCACCGCGAAGCGCATGCGGTGGGCCGCATCACCACCCCACTGGTCGCCCCGCTTGTTGGTTCGCGCGACCGTGAACTGATTAAGTAAGTAGCCTTCCGAGCCCATGATCTCGACGCCGTCGTAGCCGGCTTCACGCGCAAGTCTGGCTGCAGTCGCGAATGCGTCGATCTGACGTTCGACGCCAGCTGACGAGAGCCCGCGCGGGGTGAACGGATTGATCGGTGCCTTCAGCTTGGATGGCGCCACCGACAGCGGGTGGTAGGCATAGCGGCCCGCGTGCAGCAGTTGCATGCAGATCTTGGCATCGTGCATATGTACCGCCGACGTGACTTGCAGGTGGCGGCGGATATGCCACGGCCAAGCCATGCGGCCCGCGAACGGCTTGAGCCAACCGAGTATGTTGGGGGCAAATCCGCCGGTGACGATCATGCCGGCGCCACCCGCAGCGCGTTCCGCGAAGTAGGCTGCAAGCTTGGGGAAATCCCTTGCGCGATCCTCCAGCCCCGTGTGCATCGATCCCATCAGGATCCGGTTGCGCAGGATCGTGTAGCCGAGATCCAAGGGACGAAACAGATGGGGATAGGGCTGTTGGTCTGTCATGCCTGGAGCATACCGGTGCGTATGGCTATTGTATCGGTATCGGCCAAATTGCTAATACAGGCCAAGTCTGATGGTGAATAGCCCAAGCGCCTAGCTAAATTGGCATTTGCGATCATTGGCAATACAAGATTTTGCATCCCCGCAACTGTTATGGTAGCGTTAACACGGCTTTCACGAGCCCGCCAATAACCTACGCGGGATGGCGTGCGGACACAGCCGTCTAATATCTCAGACGTCACAAGTTTCTATTACTGATCTAAGGAGCTGAACATGAATAAGAAACTCCTCTGCGCTGCCCTGTTGGGTAGTCTGGGTTTGGCGCAGGCTGCGTCCGCCCAGGAGTTCGATGATCGCTGGTATGTCTCTGGTTCGACCGGTGTCAATTTCCAGGACAATGACCGTGGTACCGACGATGCGCTCTTCGGCACCATCGGGTTTGGCAAGTTTCTAACGCCAAATTTCTCGCTGGATACGGAACTGAACTACCAGAACCCCAACAAAAAGTTCAACCCTGACCTCTTGTGGAGCCAGTACGGCGTGTCTGTGGATGCGCGTTACCATTTCCGCAATGTGGATTCCAAGTGGTGGCCCTATGTGCGTGGCGGTATCGGCTGGCAGCGCCATGAGGAGGAGTACAACGCCCTCCCGAACCCGATCTCCCCGGGGCAGCATGAAGATTCCAACTTGGCGTTGAACGGGGGCGTTGGCCTGCAGTTCGATTTCGGGCGCGTGGATCTGCGTACCGAAATTGGTGCCCGCCACGATTTCGATGATGTGCAGGCTCGCCTTGGCCCGGATCAGCAGAGTGGCTTCACCGACCTGCTTGCTTCGGTCGGGTTGACCGTGGCATTGGGCCCAGAGCCGATGGCTCCGGTGATGCCGGCACCGATGGCGCCGAACTGCGCGGACATGGATGACGACGGTGACGGCGTCAACAACTGCAACGACAAGTGCCCGGGTTCGCAGGCAGGCCAGACCATCGGTCCGGACGGTTGCCCGGTGCCGGTGTCGCTCGACCTGAAGGGCGTGAACTTCGACTTTGACAAGTCGACCCTGCGTCCGGACGCGCGCGCGATCCTCAATGAGGCCATCGAGATCCTGAAGCGTTACCCGGATCTGCGCGTCGAAGTTGCTGGTCATACTGACCTGTGCGGTACCGATACGTACAACCAGAGCCTGTCCGAGCGTCGTGCTAGCGCGGTGTACAGCTACCTCACCAGCAACGGCATCGATGCCGGTCGCCTGGCGGGTCCAAATGGTTACGGCGAGAGCCGTCCGCTCGAGTCCACCCCGCAGTCCTTCCCGGCCTGCAAGAGCGAAACCAACCGTCGCACCGAGCTGAACGTCCAGAACTAATCGGACGCCTCAGTTGCAATAACCGAAACCCGGCCTCGCGCCGGGTTTCGTTTTTCTGGCTACAGAGTTCCCGTGATTGCGGTTCCGGGGAGCGCTGCCTACACTTGTCACACAATCCCCAGGGAGAATTCGTGCCATGCGTCGATCGTTGTCCGTGATCCTGTTATTCGCCACGCCTGCGATCAGCTACGCCCAAGCTGGGATCGGCGCATGCAGTTCGGGGATTCTTCCGGCCATGCCGTTACGCCCGACACTGCTGGCACCCTTGGCAATCGAGTTGGCGCCTGCGTCCACCCAATTGGGCAATGCGGGAGGTGTGCTCGGCCAGGCATTTGACGAAGCGTTGTCGGTTGATAGCGTATTGCTGCGAATCAAGTTGGCAGGCTGCCAGCCGTTGGCGAGTGCAAAGCGTGCCGGCAGCGTCGTCAATCCCGACGATCCTGCCGCCTACAAACCGCGCACGGAGTTCGACAACACGCCTTGGCGTTTCAACATGAACCAGAACGGCAAGAACATGACGGCTGAAGAATTCACTGCCTGGATGACGTCGCGTGGCGTGCGTGTGGCCAAGGGCGCTGCTCCGGCTGCGGCAGCGATTGCGCCAGCCGCTGGCGAGAAGCAAAACTAGGCGCGGTAGCGTGCGCAATCGAAGTGCTCGCGGCCTTGGCTCCCGTCATGGCTTGGCGCGTGTGCTTTCAAAACGTGGGGTGTGTTCGCGTAGCGAAGCAGAACGA
>JBDSIA010000055.1:0-3015 GCA_039918175.1 Thermomonas sp. | reverse complement strand
GTCCGCAACAGCCACCTACCGGGTAAGGCATGCCGACGGTCACTATGTCTGGCTCGAAGCCATCGCCCGTCCGTTGCCCGGGGTAAATGGGGGCGTGATCCTGACCAGCCGTGACGTGACTGCGCGTATCGCTGCCGAGCAGGAACTGGCGGAGAGCCGGGACGCGCTGGAAAAGCTTGTGCGCATCGACAGCCTGACCGGACTTGCCAACCGACGCCAACTGGACGAGCGCTTGGCCATTGCGATCACCCGCGCGCGTCGCCACCGGCAGCCGTTGGCGCTGATGTACCTGGACATCGACCATTTCAAACAGGTGAATGACACCCTCGGTCACGCTGCCGGCGACGCGGTGCTGCGTGGGTTCGCGCAGCGGTTAATATCGAATGTACGAGCCAGCGACCTCGTGGCGCGGCTGGGTGGCGACGAGTTCGTAATACTGGTGGAGGATGCCGGGCTGCCAGGGTCGGCCGAGGTGATCGCGCGCAAATTGATTGCGGCCATGGCCATCCCAATCGACGCCGACGGCACACCGGTCGCCTCGACCACCAGCATCGGGATCGCGTTCTCGAGCAACGCACCCGATTCGGAGGCGTTGATGGCGGGTGCAGACGCGGCCCTGTATTCGGCCAAGGACGCCGGCCGCAATACGTACCGCATGGTGACCATCGACCCGCCTCCGGCCTGAAGAGCATGGGCGCTGCGGACCGCGACCAAAACTGTATCCACTTTCTGAACGGATCAGATACGGCCTTGTCACAAATCACCTCAGCTTGACTGCAACGCTGCGACGCTGCGCCTCACAACCAAGGAGCGCCAATCCATGCAAATCAAACTCATCGCCGCAAGTCTATTCGCCATCGCCGCCCTGTCCGCATGCACAACGCGCCCCGTCGTGGTCAATACCCCCGGCCCCGGCGCGACCGTCGTGCAGGTTCCAGTGCTCGCCAACCCCAACATGATGCGGACCGATGACGTTCGCGCCAACCTCAACAACGCGCTCGGCACCAACGCCGCCGGCATCGATGTCAAGGTCGATGGCACGACCGTGTACCTGACCGGTCACGTCGCCACGATGGCGTTGCACAACCAGGCTGTCTCCGTGGCGCAAGGCACCGCTGGTGTCTCGACCGTGGTGCATACGGGGTTGACCGTCCAGTAAGTTAAGCCAGAGCGCGGGCGTTGGACGCCACGCGCTGCGTAATACACGAAGGGTGGAAGGCGTTAGCGCCTCCACCCTTTTTGTTTGTCTGGAGATGTCGATGACCTGCAACTGATTGTCGGGCTGATTACGACATTAGACGAGCAGACGAGAAATGAATCTGGCACCGTCATTGTTTCAATCTGCATGACCGTTCCAACAGGCAAGCTTCGTTGAGAGGGGTAGAGATTCTCATCAAATGACGCTGTTGAAGTGCTGGGGAACGGAAACATGATCAGAAGACCTGCTCGTCGGATCGCAGTAATCATCTTGCTGTTGCTGCCTGCGCTGGCGCTCGCCCAGCTACTACCGCGTGCGCGCGACCTCGGGGTTCCGTTCGAAGGGAGTCCTGGCAAGTACAACGCAATCACCGACGTCCCCGGCGTGCTTGTGGGCCATACCACCCTGATCGAAGGTGACGGCGCGCACGCGATCCGCACCGGCGTCACCGCGATCCTGCCGCGCGCCGAGCTCGGCTACTACCCGGCGGCCACCTTCGTGTTGAATGGTGACGGCGATTTCTCGGGCCTCGCGTTTGCCGAGGAATTCGGCGCGCTGCGCTCGCCGATCATGCTGACCGGTACCGGCAGCAACGGCACCGTATTCAATGGCGTGCTGAAGTGGTCGTTGCGCAAATTCCCGGACTGGCCGGTCTTCATTCCCGTCATTGCCGATACCTGGGATGCGGACCTGAGCGACTTCGCCCGCTTCCCGCTCACCGAAGCGCACGTCGCCGCAGCGCTGGATGGCGCGCGCAGCGGGCCGGTAGCCGAGGGCAATGTCGGCGGCGGCACCGGCATGATCTGCCACGCGTTCAAGTGCGGGATCGGCACTGCATCGCGCGTGCTCGCGGCAGAGCAAGGCGGCTTCGTGGTCGGTGTGCTGGTGCAGGCCAACTACGGAAAGCGGCACACCTTGCGCATTGCAGGCGTGCCGGTCGGTGCGGAAATCACCGACCGAATGCCGGTGTACAACGAACCTGCTGCCGACCCGATCAAGGACGATGGCTCCATCCTGATCGTTGTCGCCACCAATGCACCGGTCGGATCCAACATGCTCAAGGCAATGGCCAAGCGCGCCGCGCTAGGACTTGCGCGCAATGGCAGCACGGCCAACCCGATGTCCGGTGACTTCGTGATCGCGTTTGCCACCACCAAGATGCCCTGGCCGGACCAGAAGCCGTATGTCCAGACAAGCGAGCAACTGTTCTTCTACGCCGGCGAAAACCTGTACGAGGCGACTGTGCAGGCGACCGAAGAAGCGATCATCAACGCACTGGTGGCTGCGAAGGACATGGTCGGCAAGGACGGCAGCCGCGCGTACGCGATTCCACATGAGCAACTGCGCAAGGTCATGCGCCGGCATGATCGCCTTCAAATTAAATGACCAGTCGCGAGCAAATGACTGACGAGCACCGCGTCCGCCTACTAGAGCAGTTGGAGCATCCGCGGCTTCTAACCCTGCCCGCACCGCGTGTAGCGGGCTTTCGTCGCGTGGAAAGGACGGTCGCAATTTGGCTGGTGGCCAGTCTGCTCGCGTTGTTACCTGTTCGCGCCATCGCCGACGAACGCATTGAGCGTTATGACAGCGAGATAACCATCCATCGCGATGGCACGCTCGATGTGGTCGAGACGATCAGCGTGCGCGCGGAAGGCCGGAATATCCGACGCGGCATCTACCGCGACTTTCCGACCCGCTACTTCGATCGATTGGGCAACCGCGTAGTCGTCCTGTTCGATGTCGTCAGCGTCGAGCGCGATGGTAGCCCGGAACCCTGGTTCACCGAGCAGATGAACAATGGTGTTCGCGTCAACACC
>JBDSIA010000054.1:0-3959 GCA_039918175.1 Thermomonas sp. | reverse complement strand
CGACGGGAATTTAGTTCTTGAAGTCCTGATGGCACCCCTTGCAGAATTGGCCGATTTCCTTCATTGCCGCGCCCACGCCCTCGCAGGTCAGTGGTGGATTGGTCATGACCTTGTCCATGGTCGCGCGCATCGCGGAACTCGCCTTGCCGAAACGCGGGTCGTCGCGCAAGTCCGGGAATGCAGCATCGATGTCGTTCGCAGTCATCCGCAATGCTTGCAAATGCGGCAGGATGTCGGTCGCATTGCAGCGGTTCTGACCCTTGTCCTTGCCGAGCTGGTCCATGTGCCAAGCCTGGACCTGCATCAGCGCCTGCGGGAAGTGATCCTTTTTTTGTTCCATTGCACGCAGCACCATCACTGTGCCGAATATGCCCACAGCGAGGCCCAGTATGAGCAGGAACAGGTAACGACCGGCATTGGAGGGACGGCGATTGGGATCTGGCGTTGACATGGCGACTCCGGATTCGTTGGTAGTGCAGTTGCGCCGGACGATAGCATGCCCGGCGTTAGCTGGAATCGACCGGTAACATCCGCAGATGGACAGCAGGTGGACTGATCGATTTGCGGGTGTGGAACGCTTGTATGGCACAGGGGCTCTGGCGCGTTTGTCCACTTCCCACGTGGCGGTGATCGGCATTGGTGGGGTCGGCTCGTGGGCGGTGGAAGCACTGGCTCGCAGCGGCGTAGGCAAGCTGACTCTGGTCGATGCCGACGATCTGTGTGTGTCCAATACCAACCGTCAGCTACCGGCGTTGCAAGGCCACTATGGCCGGGCCAAGGTTGAGGCGATGGGCGATCGCTGCCGCGGAATCAACCCCGCCATCACCTTGGACCTGAAGCCCTACTTCCTGATCCCAGGTAACCTGGATGAAGTGCTCGGAGGTGGTTTCGACCTGGTGCTGGATGCCTGCGACAGCTTCCGCAGCAAGGTCGAGGCGATCGCGTATTGCCGTCGTCGCAAGCAGCCAATCATCACGGTGGGTTCGGCGGGCGGGCGCAGCGACGTCACCCAGATCCGCGTGCGCGACCTGTCGCGCACTGAGCATGACGCGATGCTGTCGCTGATCCGCAGGAAGCTGCGCGGCGAATTCAATTTCCCGAAAAATCATGACCGTTACTTCGGGGTGCCAGCGGTGTATTCGCTGGAAAATGTGCGTTACCCGCAGGCCGATGGCAGCGTCTGCGGGATTCGGCCCAAGCTGGCCAGGGATGCTGCGCTCAAACTGGACTGCGGCGCGGGGCTGGGCGCCGCCACTCACGTCACCGGGGCATTCGCATTCGCCGCAGTGGGCAAGGCCCTTGAGATGTTGTTGAAGCCGAAGCAGTAATTCCTTGAGGATCGCCCTTCAGGGCACTATCCACATCGCGCGAAATCCATACCGGGCCCAAACGGGCGCTCCTACAGAAGATCGGGTGCCAACCCGAACAGCCGCTCCGCATTCGCCGTGGTTGAAGCAGCGAGGGCTTCCCTCGCCATGCCGCGCAAAGCCGCAACCACATCCAGCACTTCGACCAGATGGGCGGGTTCATTGCGCTGGCCGCGATGGCCGGCGCCGGGCTGGTCCGGAGCATCGGTTTCGAGTAGGAGCTGATCCAACGGAACTGTGGCGACGACTTTTCGCAACTTGTGTGCACGCTCGTACGTCACCGGCCCGCCGATCCCGAGCTGGAACCCCAGTTCGTGCAGCTGCGCTGCCTGTTGCTTGCTGCCTGGGAAGCTGTGCACTACGCCGCGCAAACCGCCGATGCGTCGGATCGAGGCAATCACCGCATCCACCGCGCGGCGTGCATGCACTATCACTGGCAGTTCGAATTCACGCGCGAGTCGTAGTTGGGCGTCGAAATAAAGTTGTTGGGCGTCAGCATCAAGGCCCCCGATGAAGAAATCCAGCCCACATTCGCCCAACGCCAACGGTCGTTCGCGTTCGATCCACATTCGAAGTTGATCCAGGTGCTCCGGCTGGTGTGAATCCAGCAACATCGGATGCAACCCATACGCCGGATACAAGCCGGGAAATCGGGTGCAGACCTGCTTCAGCCCGGGCCAACCAGCTGCAGCGATGGCCGGGATGATTTGCCGGGTAACGCCCGCCGCCATCGCGCGTGAATACGCGTCGGCACGGTCGTCATCGAATTCGGCGACATCGAAATGGCTATGGCTGTCAACGAGCCGCACGGGATTGCCGCATGTCAGTGGCGGCTGGACTCGCTGTCGATAGGCGCTTTGACCGATGCAACCGGATCCTTGCGCTTCTTCCAGTTAGCCAGCAACAGGGTGCCAAGGCCAAGCAATATTTCGTCGATGAACGGCACGAAGTCCGGGATCACCAGGTCAAAAACAAACAGCGCGGCGGAAATGGCGAACAGTCGTGGATAGCTCAGGCGCCCGAAGAAGCGTAAGACCGGGGCAAGCAGGGGATTGACCATCGAAAAAATTCCAGCGTGGGATGGGTGAACGCTAGCATGCACGCCGGATCCACATGTGTGAACGGTAGCGGTGGTGTTGGGGTGCGATCCCACCCCGTTCAGCCACAGAATGGTGCAATCCGTGGATCAGGGGGCAATGCCCGACGCAGGAGCACCACATGAAGAACAATACCTTGGCCATCGCACTGGGCGCGCTGCTGGTAGGCGGCGTGGCTACTGCGGGATTCATCAACAACCGTGCGCCCACCCCTGCCACCGAGGTGGGCATGGACAACACGGCGCAGGCATCCTTGCCAGTGGACGCCACTGTACCTCCGGCTGGTCGAGTGGAATACGCCGAAGTGGTGGACATCAAACCGGTGACCAAGCGTGAACCACTGTATGCCACTGTGCTCGGCAGCGAACCGCTGCGCGAATCCAGTACTACTTCAACGCCACAGCAGGTCTGCGAAGACGTGGTGGTCGCGGAGCGGATGCCGGAACGTGACGGCAACGTTGGCGGCACCGTGGCCGGCGCGCTCATTGGCGGACTTGTCGGCAACCAGGTCGGTGGTGGCAATGGCCGCAAGGCCGCGACCGTGGGCGGTGCAGTCGCCGGGGGCTTTATCGGCAACCGGGTCGACCGCAATCACGTCGGCGGGCAGGTGGTGAACCGCACTGATCGCCGCTGCCGCACAGTGAATGCATCTTCTACATCGTCACGTACCGTGGCGTGGAACGTGACCTATCGCAACCCCGATGGCACCACCGGCAGCATGCGCACCGAATCCAAGCCGGGCAAGCGCATCCCGCTAGGCAATAGCGAGCGTACTGTTGGCTATGACGTGAGTTACCGCCTGGATGGTCATATGCATACGGTGCGCATGGACGAACGGCCGGGTTCGCAGCTACCGGTGATCAACGGGCAGGTGGTGACCCAAGTCGCAAAGGTCGAAGACAACCGGAACGGTTGATCACGATTTTCATCAGACGTGGGAACCCAACGGGGCCGGAGCGATCCGGTCCCGTTGCTTTGTGCGGAGCAGCCAAGTTGGGGTTGGTCATTTCGTCGGGAAGCCCGCTCATCCCGGGCCATCCGACAGCGCCCATTCGCGATTCCACGGTCTGCCGCATCCCCGGCCAGCCCGATACAATGGACGACTTCCACGTATTTCGAGTTTCCGATGGCCCTGCCTCCCTACGATCTGTACGACGTCCGTTCCCTGCTGTCTGAGGAGGAGCGCGCCGTGCAGGACACGGTGGCGCGTTTTACGGACGAGCGCGTGCTGCCGATCATCGGCGATGCCTTCGACCAAGGTCGCTTCCCGAAGGAATTGGTTCCGGAAATCGCTGAACTTGGCCTGCTAGGCTCTTCGCTGCCGGAACAATACGGCGGCGGCGCACTCAACAGCGTCAGTTACGGCCTGATCTGCCAGGAACTGGAACGCGGCGATTCCGGCATTCGCAGTTTCGTCAGCGTGCAGAGTTCGCTATGCATGTATCCGATCTACGCCTACGGTAGCGAAGAACAGCGCGTGCGCTGGCTGCCAGAC
>JBDSIA010000053.1:0-3200 GCA_039918175.1 Thermomonas sp. | reverse complement strand
AAATCCGGAAACCCTTGGCCCAGGTTGACCGCGCCGTGCTCGGCAGCCAGTTGCGACATCACGGTGAAAATGGTGGTGCCGACCTTCGGCAGTTTGGTGACAGGCGGAAGGGTCATTGGATTTTCATGGCATCGCGATGCGGCGGAAGCGGGAGTGTACGAAATCGACCCGAGTGCGTCCGTGACCATTGCACGTGACCTATCGGCATACCGGTAACATGAAGACACATGTCCGATCACCACGTCTTCGATCAGCACGTCTCCGATCAGCAGATCCCGACCAGCCCCCTGCTGGCCGTGCGTGGACTGACGTTTGCCCGCAACGAGACGCCGGTGTTCGGCCCACTGGATTTTTCCGTGGAGACCGGCGAGGCGCTGCTGGTGCAGGGCGGCAATGGCGCCGGCAAGACCACCTTGTTGCGCGTGCTGACCGGCCTGTTGCGCGCCGATGTCGGCGTCGTGGAGATCGACGGGTCACAAGCTCGAAGCGACCTGCGCGCACGCAACATGGCCTACCTGGGCCACCTGCCCGGCCTCAAGGCGGACTTGCCCGCCCTGCAGAACCTGGAATTCCTGTGCGGGCTGCACGGGCGCAGGCCTCGGCAGACGCCAACATCCGCGATGGCGATCGTGGGCTTGGCCGGCTTCGAGGACACCGCAGTGCGGCACCTGTCCGCCGGCCAGAAGAAACGACTTGGGCTGGCCCGCCTGTGGTTGTCGCCAGCCCCGCTGTGGCTTCTGGATGAGCCTTACGCCAATCTCGATCTGGAAGGCATCAACCTGGTCAACCGGATGGTGCAGGCGCATCTGCGTAGCCATGGCGCCGCATTGATCACCACCCACGGCGCCTACGCCGCGCCACCGGTGCGCACGCGGATGCTGGAACTGGGTGAGGAGACGGGTTCAGCCGATGCCCTATCGGCATCGGCTGCGACTCCGAACGCCCGGCCAGGGATGGCCGGGCCGGGCGATCCAGGAACGAGGAAGTAGCGCCATGGATGGCATCCAGGATTTCGCCTATCGCTCGGCCGCGCAAGCCTTGGTCACCCGCGACCTGCGCCTGCTCTGGCAACGCCGTGGCGATGCGTTGCAACCGGCCTTGTTTGCATTGCTGACGGTGGTGCTGGTCGCGCTTGCCCTGGGTGGCGATGCAAAAACGCTGGCCCCTGTGGCTGCTGCGGTGTTGTGGGTGGCGGTATTACTGGCCGGAATGCTGGCGCTGGATAGCTTGTTCCGCAGCGATGCCGAGGACGGTTCGCTGGAACAATGGATGCTGGCACCGGTGCCGCTGTGGTGGCTGGTGCTGGTGCGCACCGTGATGCATTGGCTGACCACCGCGCTACCGGTCATCGTGGCCACGCCGCTGCTCGGTGAACTGCTGCATTTGCCGCGCGCGCAGTTGCCGGTGCTGATGGCGTCCTTGTTGCTGGGCACGCCTATCCTGAGCCTGCTCGGCGCGGTGGTCGCGGCGCTGACCGTCGGCATGCGCCGTGCGGGGATCCTGATCGCCCTGCTCGCGCTGCCACTGTATGTGCCGGTACTGGTGTTCGGCGCCGGCGCGGTGGCCGCGTCCGCGCAAGGACTCGATGCCAGCGGCGCATTGCTGTGGCTGGGCGCCGGGTTGGTGCTTTCCATGGTGCTGGCCCCGCCGGTGACTGCGGCAGCGCTGCGCATCGCATATACCTGAATCAAGCCGTGGCTACGCAGCTGGCTGGCGTCCTCATCCATGCCGTTCACTGGCACACTCGACTCCGGCAGATTCGCCCATCACGAGGTAGTACTCATGAATGCACTCAAATTGGCTGTTCTCGCCGCGCTGCTTGCGTTCGGGACGATCCCGCACGCCGCGCAAGCAAAAGAAACCAAATGCCACATGACGTTCTCGCTCTCGGGCTGGTCACTCTTCTACAAAACCGCGAGGGGCAACGGCACCGTCCGTTGCGAGAATGGCCAAACCATGAACGTGAAACTGCGTGCCAAGGGCGGGGGACTCACCGTCGGCAAGACCAGTGTGAGGAACGGGATCGGCGTGTTCACCGGTGTCAAGAACATCTCGGAGGTCCTGGGCCACTACGGTACGGCCGAAGCGCATGCCGGAGCTGAGAAGTCCGCGTCCGCGCAAGCACTGACCAAGGGCGATGTCTCCCTGGCCCTGAGCGGCAAGGGCAAGGGCTGGAACCTTGGCGTTGCGTTCGGAGCCTTCATCATCGAGCGCTGAAGCAGGGCGGCGCTGCGGCACATCGCGCATAATTGGCGCTCCGATGCCGCACCGCCGTACTTTCGAACGGGCATTCCTCCCAAAGCCTCCCTGCTGTGCAAGGGAGGTAGCGAAACGCAATGACTCCGATCCTGCGCTGGTTCCACCAACTTGGTTCGCCGCCGTATTTCGACCGCTTTGCCGCTCGCTGGGCGCCGTGGGCGTATGCGCTGGGCCTGCTGACCATGGCCGTTGGCCTGTATGGCGCGTTGTTCCAGGTGCCGGCCGACTACCAGCAGGGCGACAGCTTCCGCATCCTCTACATCCACGTGCCCAGTGCGTGGATGAGCATGGCGATCTTCGCAGCGATGGCGATCTATGCGGCGATTGCGCTGGTCTGGCGAATCAAGCTGTGTGAAATCCTGGCGATGGCGTGTGCGCCCAGCGGTGCCGCATTCACCCTGATCACGCTTGCAACCGGTTCGATCTGGGGCAAGCCGATGTGGGGCACATGGTGGGACTGGGATCCGCGCCTCACCACCGAGCTGATTTTGTTGTTTCTGTACTTCGGCGTGATGGGACTGTATGCCGCGATCGACGACCGCCGCGATGCCGCACGCGCGGCGGGTTTGCTGGCGATTGTCGGGGTCGCCCTGCTGCCAGTGATCCACTACTCGGTGACCTGGTGGAACTCGCTGCACCAGGGCCAGACCATCAGCCTGTTTGGCAAGTCGCAGATGGACGCGAGCATGGTCATGCCGCTGGTATGGATGATCATCGGCACCAAGCTATGGTTCCTCGGGTCGTTGTTGAGCCGCGCCCGCACAGACAACCTCCGTCGCGAAGCCGGCAAGGACTGGGTCGCACGCATGGCGGCTGGAAGCGCTACATGAGCTATCGCGACTACGTGTTCGCTGCATACGCCGTGTTTGCGGTCGTGCTTCTGTGGGACTTCATCGTGCCAAAGCTGCAGCTTCGCGCAGCCCTGCGTGCGGCAAAGCTGC
>JBDSIA010000052.1:0-1855 GCA_039918175.1 Thermomonas sp. | reverse complement strand
AGGCGCCGCCCGCACGCAAATAATCCTGCAGCGGGAACAAGCCATCGCCGAGGTTGGCTTCGGTGGTGGTGCAGATCGCCACTGTCGCGCCGCAGCGTGCGATGCCCTGCACTTCGGCTTCGTCCAGGTGCGTTGCATGCACCAGTGTCCAGCGAGAAGTCACCTCGGCGTGGTCGAGCAGCCATTGCACTGGTCGTGCACCGCGCAGGGTGATGCATTCGTCGACTTCGGCGGTCTGTTCGGAAATATGGATATGGATGGGGCTGTCGGTCGGGAGCGCGGCCAGCACGTCGCGCATCGCGACTTCCGGCACTGCGCGCAGGCTGTGCAGCGCACACCCGATCCGCACGCTTTCGCTCACCTCACTGCGCAGCATCTGCAGCAGGCGCAAGTAGGCATCGACATCGTGCCCGAACCGTTGCTGGCGCGGCGACAGCGCGCGACCGTCGAAGCCACCGGTCATGTACAGCACCGGCAGCAGGGTGATCCGGATGCCGGTGTCGCGCGCGGCGCGGATCAGTGCCCGCGACATGGCATCGGCCTGCGCATACGGCTGGCCATCGGGTGCATGGTGCAGGTAATGGAATTCGCAGACGCTGGTATAGCCGGCTTCAAGCATCTCGACGTAAAGCTGGCAGGCCACTGCATGCAGCAGGTCGGGATTGAAGCGCGCGGCCATTGCATACATGGTTTCGCGCCAGGTCCAGAACGAGTCGGACACATTGGTTTGGCGTTCGGCCAGACCCGCCATCGCCCGCTGGAACGCGTGCGAGTGCAGGTTGGAGATGCCGGGCAAGGACCAGCCGGATGCGTTTTCGATGACCAGATTCGACATCCATCGATTGTATGCGGGCAGGCCGCTTACAATCGATGGATGGCCGGATCGCAACATGCATGGGACGCAGTACTGGTCGGCGCCACCTTGGCGACGCTGGATGGAGATGCCGGCTACGGACTGATTGCAGACGGCGCGTTGGGGTGGAAGGACGGCCTGCTCACGTATGTTGGCCCACGTGATGGTTTGCCGGGCGCGCCTTCCACACTGGCCGATGAGGTCATCGAAGCCGATGGGCTGGTGACACCGGGTCTGGTCGATTGCCATACCCACGTGGTGTTTGCCTGCGACCGCGCCGGCGAGTTCGAGCAGCGCCTGCAGGGCGCGAGTTACGAGCAGATTGCACGCAGCGGTGCTGGCATCCTGTCGACCGTGCGTGCGGTGCGTGCCGCCAGCGAGGACGAATTGCTCGCGCAATCACTGCCCCGCGCGCGCGCCTTGCTGGCCGATGGCGTGACCACGCTGGAGATCAAGTCCGGCTACGGCCTGGACTTCGACAACGAACGCAAGATGCTGCGGGTCGCGCGGCGGATAGGCAGCGAACTTGGCATCGAGGTTCGCACGACCTTTCTTGGTGCACATGCATTGCCACCGGAGTTCAGCGGTAATGCCGATGGCTACATCGACGCTGTGATCCACTGGCTACCGCGCCTGCACGCGGATGGCCTGGTCGATGCGGTGGACGCCTTTTGTGAAGGAATTGGATTTTCGCCCGCACAGACCCGGCGCGTGTTCGAGGCGGCGCGAGCGCTTGGCCTGCCTGTGAAACTGCATGCCGACCAGCTCAGCGACCTTGCTGGCGCGACATTAGTAGCGGAATTCGGCGGGTTGTCGGCGGATCACATCGAGCACACCAGCGAAACCGGGGTGCTCGCCATGCGCGATGCGGGAACGGTGGCGGTGCTGCTGCCGGGCGCGTTCCACGTGCTGCGGGAAACAACATTGCCGCCCCTCGACCTGTTGCGTGCACACGGCGTGCCAATGGCGGTGGCCACCGACTGCAATCCCGGCACGTCTCCC
>JBDSIA010000051.1:0-2290 GCA_039918175.1 Thermomonas sp. | reverse complement strand
GTGCCGCCCTTCACCAGCTTCAACGGCTGGGAGCCGTGAGCCCCCTGCCCAACAAGGATCGCAACTCATGATCGTCGCAGAACACCTTCGCAAAACCTTTCCCGGCAAGGGCAAGGATAAAAGTCACGTCATCGCCGTGGATGACGTCGGCTTCACCGCCCATGACGGCCAGATCACCGGCCTGCTGGGCCCCAACGGCGCCGGCAAGACCACTACCTTGCGCATGCTTTACACCCTGATGACTCCGGAAACCGGGCGGGTGCTGGTTGATGGCATCGACGTAGCCAGCGACCCCAACCGCGTGCGCCGCAGCCTGGGCGTGTTGCCGGATGCGCGCGGTGTGTACAAGCGGCTAACCGCGCGCGAGAACATCGCCTACTTCGGTGAACTGCACGGGATGCCGGCCAATCTCATCGCCCAGCGCACCGCCAAGCTGGCCGCAGCGCTGCAGATGGAAGATTTCCTCGACCGCGTCACCGAAGGCTTCAGCCAAGGCCAGCGCACCAAGACCGCGATAGCCCGCGCGCTGATCCACGACCCGAAGAACGTGATCCTGGACGAACCGACCAATGGCCTGGACGTGATGACCACGCGCGGCCTGCGTGCGTTCCTGATGGAGCTGCGCGCCGAAGGGCGATGCGTCATCTTTTCCAGCCACATCATGCAGGAGGTCGCCGCCCTGTGTGACCGCATCGTGGTGATAGCGCAGGGCAAGGTCGCCGCGCAAGGCACCACCGATGAACTGCGCAAGCAGGCGGGGGAAGAAAATCTCGAGGACGCCTTCGTGCGCCTGATCGGCTCCGAGGAGGGCCTGCACGCATGAACAACACCTCTTTCATGGGCACCCTGCTCATCGTGATGCGCAAGGAGTTGCGCGATTTCGCCCGCGACCGACGCACCTTCCTGCTGACGCTGCTGATGGCGCCCTTGATATACCCGCTGCTGTTCTTGGGCATGGGCAAGCTGACCGAAATGCGGGCTGAAACCCAGCTGGAAAAGAACCTCACCCTTTCAGTCGTCGGCATCGACCGTGCGCCCAACCTGGTCGCCTTCCTGGCCAGCCGCGGGATCGATGCCAAGGCCGCTGCGCCTGACTATGAAGCGCGCATCCTCGACCAGAGTGAGGACGTGGCGCTGGTGATCGACAGGCAATTTTCCGATGACTGGCATGCTGGCAAACCCGCCAAAGTCGAAATGGTGATGGACAGTACCCGGCGCAACTCGGACGTGCCGACTGATCGCGTGCGCAGCGCATTGCAGCAGTACGGTCAAACAGTTGGTGCGCTGCGCTTGCTGGCGCGCGGGGTCAACCCGATGGTGGGCTCGCCAATGAACGTGGCCAGTCGCGACCTGGCCACGCCCGAAGCCAAGAGCAGCATGTTGATGCAGATCCTGCTGCCGCTGCTGCTGACCCTGTTCGCCTTTATCGGTGGTTCGCACCTTGTCATGGACACCACCGCAGGCGAGCGCGAGCGGCAGTCGCTCGAACCATTGTTGGCGACGCCGGTTTCACGCACGGCACTGGTCGGGGGCAAGATGTTGGCGGCCGTGCTGATGGGCCTGACGTCAATGCTGCTGATCCTGCTGTCGTTCAAATTGAGCGCCAGCCTTGCAGGTGGCTCGGCGCGGTCACTGGATGTCAGCTTCTCTGCAATGGGCAAACTCCTCATCGTGCTGCTTCCTCTAGTGCTGATCGGGACGGCGGCACTGACCGCGCTGTCTGCTGCCGCCAAGAGCATGAAGGAAGCACAGAGCCATATGGTGTGGTTGATGATGTTGCCGATGCTGCCGGCCTACGCACTGATGGCGTATCCGCTTAAAGACACCGCCCTGTGGCAATACGCGGTGCCGTTCCTGTCACAGAACCAGATGATCCAGAAAGTCACGCGTGGTGAGGGTGCCACAGCAGAACAATGGGCCATCTACCTCGCGGCGTCACTGTCGCTGGCGGTAGTGCTTTGGTTGCTGGCGGTCTGGCGCTATCGCCAGGAGAAGCTGGCGATCTCTGCCTGATCCACTGCATCACCCATGAAAAAGCCCGGCGATTGCCGGGCTTTTTCGTATCGCTAGATCCGTTACCTATTGCTGAAAGCTGATCGTGCGACGGCTGGTGGTGGCTTGTCCCACTGGCTGGAACCGCCAGCGCTTCACGGCCGCCAGCGCTTCCTTTTCGAAGTCGCGCTGGAACTGCCGCGGTGTCTCCGAGGACACCACGCGCGCATCGCTTACGCTGCCGTTGGTGGCCACGGTGAACTCCACCTGCACCGTGCCGCCGGCGCCGGCGCGCTGA
>JBDSIA010000050.1:0-2365 GCA_039918175.1 Thermomonas sp. | reverse complement strand
GCCGCCGATGCGGTGTCCGCCCTGTTCGAACGCCGTTTCGACGAGGACAGCTGATGTCGCGGCAGGTCCTGTCCGGCAATGCCGCCGCCCGCGGCAGCGCGCTGGGTCGGGCACGCGTGCGCCTGCCGCACGCATTGGATGTCGAAGAAGCGCACATCGCGCCCGAGGACGTCGAAGCCGAACTGCAACGCATCCACGACGCGGTCGACACCGTCCGCGCGGAGATGCACCTCCTGCGCGAACGCCTGCATGGCGCGCTGGCGCACGAGGTCGGTGAATTCCTCGACTTGCACGCCCTGTTGCTGGACGATCCGGAGCTTCTGCAGGGTATCGATGCACTGATCCGGACCGGCCTGTACTCCGCCGATTACGCATTGCGTTTGCAGCGCGACCGCATCGCCGCGGTATTCGACGGCATCGACGATGCCTACCTGCGCAGCCGCATCGACGACATCGATCAGGTGATCGGCCGACTGCACGCCGCCTTGCACCGCCGCGAGGCCGACTTGCAGGGCGTGGCCGGCGAGATCCTGGTCACCGACAACATCTCGCCCGCCGACCTCGCCCAATTGCAGGCGCAAGGCGTGATGGGCGTGATCACCGCCAACGGCAGCGCGCTGTCGCACAGCGCGATCCTGGCCCGCAGCCTGCATGTGCCGCTGGTGGTTGGGGCCGCTGCGGCGCTGCAGAAGGTCAACGACGGCGACGTGCTGGTAATCGACGGCAGTAGCGGGCTGGTGGTGCTGGAACCGAATGCCGCCGACCTGCGCCAACACCATGCCCGCACCGCCAACGCCAAGCGCGAACAACGCCAGCTCAAGCGCCTGCGCCGCGAACCCAGCCGCACCCTCGACGGCGCCGACATCAAGCTGTGGGCAAATGCCGAATCGCGCGAGGACGTGGCCGAAGCGCATGCGCTGGGCGCGGCCGGGGTCGGTCTGTATCGCACCGAATACCTGTTCATCAACAACAACGAAATACCCGACGAAGACACCCAGTTCCGCGCCTATCGCGACGTGGTGCTGGGCATGACCGGGCGCATGGTCACTATCCGCACGCTGGATGTCGGCGCGGACAAGGCTGACAACACCGGACTTGCCTTGCGCAACGAGCCCAACCCGGCGCTTGGGCTGCGCGGCGTGCGTTTGTCACTGTCGCGCCGGCCCCTGCTGCACACGCAGTTGCGCGCGATCGTGCGCGCATCGGGCTATGGACCGGTCAGGATCCTGGTGCCGATGATCAGCGGTGCGGAAGAGATGTTCGCGGTACGCGACATGCTGCACGCGGCGATGCGTGAAGTCAGGATGGACGGCTCGGAAATGGCGGACAAGATCCCGCTGGGCGCGATGATCGAAGTCCCTTCGGCCGCGTTGTCGTTGCCCATGTTCATCAGCGCCTGCGACTTCCTGTCGATCGGCACCAATGACCTTGTCCAGTACCTGCTTGCCGCGGACCGCAACAATGATGCGCTCGGCGAGTTGTATACGCCGCTGCACCCCGCCCTGCTGCGACTGCTGCGCGATGTCGTGCGCACCGCCAACCGACGTGGCCGGCCGGTGTCTGTCTGCGGCGAGATCGCCGGCGATGCCATGTTTACCCCATTGTTGCTTGCGCTTGGCCTGTCCGAATTGAGCCTGCACCCCGCGACCCTGCTGGAGGTGCGGCGGGCGATCCGTGGCTGCGACCTTGCCGCGCTGCGCGCGCATGCGCCTGCGTTGCTGCGTGCGCGTGATCGCTCCGGGATCGAACGCTGGCTGGTGGCGCATACGCCAGCCTGACAGGGTGCAAGACGGAAACAGTGGGCAGCTCCGTCGTTCTCCGCGATAATGCCTTGATGAACACCTGATCCGGGCCTGCGTGTCGCGACGCGCTGCGTGCCCACCACCAGCCGGAAGCCGCCCATGGCCGAAGCGATCCGCCACGACAAGACCGCGCGCCAGCTGCGTCTGCTTTCGGACGCGCTGGACAGCGGGCGCTTGGGTCCGGTACGGCGGCTGGTCAACACGCTGTCGCCGGCCGAGATCGGCAACCTGCTGGAATCGCTGCCGCCGGGCAAGCGCACCGTGGTGTGGGGCCTGGTCGATCCGGAAGACGATGGCGAAGTACTGGTACATGTCGGCGACGAGGTTCGCGAGGGCCTGATCGCCGACATGGATGCGGACGAACTGATCGCCGCGGTCGAAGACCTCGACATCGACGACCTCGCCGACTTGGTCGAGGACCTGCCGGACACCGTCATCGACGAAGTGCTCAAGTCGATGGATCGCGAGAACCGCGAGCGTCTGGAGCAGGTGCTGTCCTACGCCGAGGACAGCGCCGGACGCCTGATGAATCCAGACGTGGTGACGGTGCGCGCCGACACCAC
>JBDSIA010000049.1:0-5771 GCA_039918175.1 Thermomonas sp. | reverse complement strand
TCACCAGCGCTGGCCGCGTGTTCTGGCTGCCGGTGTACCAGTTGCCTGATACCGGCCCGAATGCGCGCGGTCGTCCGATCATCAACTGGATTCCGCTCGAAGCGGGCGAGAAGGTCCAAGCCGTGCTGCCAGTGCGCGATTACGACCCAGGCAAGTTCCTGTTTTTCGCGACGCGCAACGGCCGGGTCAAGAAAACGCCGTTGACCGAATATGCGTATCGCCTGCAGCGCGGCAAGATCGCAATCAACCTGGACGAGGGCGACGCCCTGGTCGGGGTCGCATTGACCGATGGCGAGCGCGATGTACTGCTGTTCGCCAGCAACGGCAAGACCGTGCGCTTCGGCGAGGATCGCGTGCGCTCGATGGGCCGCACCGCCACCGGCGTGCGCGGCATTCGCCTAGCCAAGGGCGAGGGCGTGGTCAGCCTGATCGTGGCCGAGTCGGCCGGCGGCATCGAGGTCGAGGGCTACGACGGCGTAAATGAAGAGGTGATCGATACCAGAATCGGGATAGGCGACGATATTGTCGAATCAATCGAATCCGACAATGATGGCGTTGCCTACATCCTGACCGCGACCGAGAACGGCTACGGCAAACGCACCTCGTTGTCGGAATATCCGCGCAAGGGACGCGGAACCCAGGGCGTGATCGGTATCCAGACCACCGAGCGCAATGGCAAGCTGGTCGGCGCGATCATGCTGGGCGGCAACGACGAAGTACTGCTGATCTCCGATGGCGGCACCTTGGTGCGCACGCCTGGACTGCAGATTTCCCGCGTGGGTCGTAACACACAGGGCGTGACCCTGATCCGCCTGTCCAAGGGCGAGAAGCTGCAGGCGGTGGAGCGCCTTGACGTCTCGCTGGACGAGGACGCGGAAGACGATGCGAACGCGACGGCGACAGGCAATCCAGGTGACGAAGTCATTCAGGGCGCGCCGCCAGCAGTCTGAGTCATCTCCGCTCCCGACCAAAGCCCGGCGGAACGCCGGGCTTTTTGTTGGTGCAACCCTGGCCGCATCGCGCACCAAGCCGCGTTTATAGTTGATAGTGCCTTGCATGGACCGAGCCGAAATGCGAACCCGGTGGAATCAGCATGCGAATTCGATTTCACGCGCGTTGCGCACGGGTCTGACATTGCTGTTGTTGCTGTCGCTGACGGCGGGACTGCCCGGGTGCAAGCGCAATTCGGCAGGGCAGTTGCCCTCGAGTAGTGGTGAAGCGATCGAGGCCAGGCGCGAAGCGGTGAAGGGCTTCGCCGTTGTGCGTGCTTACCCGGATCAAGGCCGTGAATCGCTGGCGATCGCGGTGGAGTTCTCGCGCCCCTTGGTCGGCACCCAGGACTTCGACAAGCTGCTGACCTTTGATCGCGCCGCCAGCAACCAGAACAGCAGCTGGACCCTGGACGACAACGGCAAGGTGCTGCGTTTTCCCTATGTCGATCCGAACCAGAGCTACACGCTTTCGGTATCCGGCGCGCTGACCGCGGCTGACGGCAGCAAGCTCGGCCATGATGTTGAACTGAAGGTGTTCACCGGAGAGCTTGAGCCGGCGGTCGGGTTTGCCTCACAAGGCAGCGTGTTGCCGGCGAAGGATTCGCGCGGACTGCCGGTGGTGTCGGTCAACGTAGGCGAAGTCGATGTCGAATTCCTGCGCGTGCGCGATGCCTCGTTGCCGCAGTTCTTCGCGGCATATCAGCGGGGTGGCCGCCGTGGCAGTTGGGAGCTGGATCCATCCTGGTACGACGAAAGCGACAAGGACAGTCGCCGGCCAATCTCTAAACTGGCAGAACCCGTCTACGTCAATCGCTTCGTATTGGCCGGCGCGCGCAACGAACGCGTGCTGACCTATCTGCCGATCCAGGACATCGCCGAACTCCAACAACCAGGCCTGTATTTCGCGGTGATGAAGAAGGCTGGTGCGTTCAAGGACGAATTCGACACTGCATTCTTCAGTGTCAGCGACATCGGCCTGCATGTACGGGCCTACAAGGAAAAACTCTTTGTGCACACGGCATCATTGCAGGATGGCAATGCGCTGGCCAACGCGGAATTGCGGGTGCTGGGTGCGCGTGGCGAGCCGGTGTTCAAGGGCAAGACCGACGTCAACGGCAAAGCGATGCTGGACTACACCCTGGATGCCGCACACGTATTGACTGCCTCGCGCGGAAAGGACGTGTCGATGCTGGCGTTCAATCAGCCGGCGCTTGACCTGTCCGAATTCGCGGTCAGCGGTCGCGAGCAAGCGTGGTTCGATGTATTCGCGTGGTCGGGCCGTGACCTGTACCGTCCCGGCGAAACCGTGCGCGTCTCCGCGCTGCTGCGCGACAACGACGGCAAGCCGGTTGCAACAAAGAGTGGCAAGTCGCAATCGTTGTTCGTGCGACTCAAGCAGCCCGATGGCAAGACCTTCGTCGAATCCCGCATCGAGCCCGGCGCACAGGGCTATTTTCGATTTGCGAAGACCATTCCGGTTGAAGCCCCTACCGGTAAATGGCAGGTTGAATTTCGTACTGATCCGGCCAGCAAGGAAGCCGTGCATGGCATGGCCCTGCGCATTGAGGAGTTCCTACCCGAGCGAATGAAACTGGACATCGCCGGCGCCGACCCGGTGCTGCATCCGGGCGAACCGTTCCGCCTGCGTGCGGCTGGCGCCTATCTGTATGGCGCGCCGGCAGCAGGCAACCGATTCACCGCCAAGCTCGCGGTGACGGTCGACCAGCATCCATTGGAGCAGGCCAAGGGCTGGTTCTTCGGTGATCCCACGATCGAATTGCCGCGCGAAGCCAAGGACGTCATCGACGCCACCCTGGATGCCCAGGGCAAGCTCGAGCAGGACATCGCGCTGCCCGCGGAAGTGAAGGGCAACACGCCGGTCAAGGCCATTGTCTCCGGCAGCCTGTATGAATCGGGTGGGCGCAGCGTCAACCGCAGCGCAGAGCGCGTGCTGTGGCCGGCCGACGTGCTGGTCGGTGTGCGCCCGTTATTCGACGATGCGGACGGCGCTGACGCCAATGCCAATGCGCGTTTCGAACTGATGCGCTTCGCTCCCGATGGCACCCCAAGTCCGGCCAAGGGGTTGAAGGTCACGCTGGTGCGCGAGCATCGCGACTACCACTGGAGTCACGACGACGATACCGGCTGGGATTACGATTTCACCCGTCGCTTCGAGAACGTGCAGGTGACCACGCTGGATGCGGACACGACGGTGACGCGTTTCGATGTCCCGGTGGAATGGGGCGAATACCGTATCGACGTCTACGACCCGGCGACCAAGCTCACGATGCGCTATCCATTCCACGCCGGCTGGGGTTGGGACGATGCCAACCGCGGCCTGGATGCACGTCCCGACAAGGTGAAGCTTGCGCTGGACAAGACGTCCTATCGTGACGGCGATACCCTGAAAGCGACGCTGACTCCGCCGCATGCCGGCAAGGGGTTGGTGATGGTGGAAAGCGACCGCATGCTGTTCGTGCAGGCGATCGACGTAAAGCCCGGCACGGTGATCGAGATCCCGGTGACCAAGGATTGGGAACGCCATGACGTGTATGTCACCGCACTGGTGTTCCGCGGCGGCAGCGCGGTCAGCAAGATCACCCCCGCGCGTGCAGTCGGTGTGGCGTTCGTGCCAATGGATCGACGCGACCGGCAAGTCGCGGTCGGCCTGGCGGTGAAGCCGCAGGTGCGGCCGGAACAACCGTTGCAGGTCACCGTCAGCGTGCCGGCGCTTGCCGGCAAGAAAGCCTATGCGACCATTTCCGCGGTCGATGTCGGCATCCTCAACATCACCCGGTTCCCGGTACCGGACGCCAACAAGCATTTCTTCGCGCAGCGACGTCTCGGCGTGGATGCCTACGACATCTACGGTCGGGTGATCGAGAGCTTCGAGGGCGATATCGCGAAGATCCGGTTCGGTGGCGACATGCCGCTGGCCGCCTTGCCGCAGGCACGCCGGCCCACCGCGCGGGTGCAGACGGTGGACCTGTTCGCCGGACCGGTTGAACTGGATGCGAAGGGCAATGCAAAAGTTTCACTGGACGTGCCCGACTTCAACGGCACCTTGCGCGTGTCTGCGTTGGTGTTTTCGGACACGCAGTACGGCAATCGCGATGCCGAAACCGTGGTGCGCGCACCGATCGTGGCCGAGGCCAGCATGCCGCGGGTGATGGCACCCGGTGATCGCGGTACGGTGACCCTGGACATCACCAATTTCACCGGCAAAGTCGGCGAGTTCAAGGTCAAGGTCGACGGCATCGGTCCGGCATCGATCGCCAATGGCAGTCGGACGCTCAAGCTTGCAGTCGAGGGCAAGTCAACGGTGAGCTTCCCGCTTGCCGCGCAGGAGGGTTTCAGCGTGGCGCAGGTGCGGGTGCGGGTCGATGGCAACGGTGCCAAGGTGGATCGCAAGTACGACTTGCCGGTGCGTCCGGCATGGCCGTCGGTGCTGCGCTCGCGTACGCAGGTGCTGGGGGAGGGTGGGGTCGTATCGTTGGGCACCGATTTTGCCGAAGGCCTGATGCCGGGCTCGGTCAGCGCACGCATGCTGGTCAGCGCCGCGCCGCCGTTGCCGATTGCTGCTGCACTGAAGGGTGCGTTGGACTATCCCTACGGGTGCGCCGAGCAGACCACCAGCAAGGGCTATGCCGCGCTGGAACTGGATGCGACGACCGCCAAACAGTTCGGTGTCACCGGCCTGGATGCCGCCAAGCGACGCGCGCGCATGGAAGGCGCGTTCGGACGGCTGGCGTCGATGCAAGTGGCGTCCGGGCATTTCTCGATGTGGGGCGATGACGATTACGTCGATCCTGCGTTGACCCCGTACATCGTCGAATTCCTGCTGGATGCGCGTGAAGGCGGCTTCGCGATTCCCGATGCGGTGCTTCAGAAGGCCTTGCAACGGCTCAGTGAGGACCTGCTGGCTGGCGGTCATGAGTTTTACGGCCGCGACCACCGCGAATACCTGAAGTTCGCCTACCAGGCGCATGCCGGGTACGTGCTGGCACGGGTCAATCGTGCGCCCTTGGGCACCTTGCGTGCGTTGTACGACAACGACCGCAAGAAGGCGCTGAAAGGCTTGCCGTTGGTGCATCTGGGACTTGCGCTGGCGATGCAGGGCGACAAAGCACGCGGGGAAAAATCCATCGCGGAAGGATTCGCGTTCAAGGGCGACCGTCCCGGTTATCTTGGCGATTACGGAAGCCCGGTACGCGACCTCGCGCTGATGATCGCGCTGACCCATGAACGTGGTTACGCCAAACCGACCTTCGATACGCAGGTGATCGAGCTTGGTCGTGAGCTCGACGTGCGCCGCAAGTCTTCGTGGTTCTACCTCAGCACGCAGGAGCAGATCGCGATCGCGCGGCTCGGCAAGGCACTGTTGGCTGACCAGAACAAACTGATCGCGGGCAAATACGTTGCCGGTGGCGTGGAGGAAACGATTGCTGCGGCCAAGGCGTTCGGTCGGGATTTCGACTATGCCGCGCTGGCAGCCGGCGTGCGTTTCGTGCCGGAAGGCGAACCGCCGTTCTATGCCAGCCTGGACGTGACTGGCGTGCCGCGCAGCGCGCCGGCAGCAGATGCCAGCGTGATCAAGGTCGAGCGTGCGTTGTTCGGCACCGATGGCAAGCCGTGGACACCGCGACCGCTGAAGGAAGGCGAGGCATTGATCGTGCGCGTCAGTATTACGGCTGATCGCGACATGCCGGATGCGCTGCTGACCGACCTCTTACCGGCGGGCCTGGAGATCGAGAACTTCAACCTGGGCGATGGCAAGCA
>JBDSIA010000048.1:0-6845 GCA_039918175.1 Thermomonas sp. | reverse complement strand
AGCACCGCTGCCCAGAAGCGCGGGGCGACTACCTTGCCGATCGGGTCGATCGCCATCAAGCCGAGCGCGGTGATCTGGTCGGTGGCGCGCATCAGGCCGAGTTCGGCGGCGATCGAGCTGCCGGCGCGGCCGATGAACAGCAGTGCAGTCAACACCGGCGCCAGCTCGCGATACAGGCCCAGGCCCACCAGCGCGCTGATCTGGTTGCTCGCGCCATAGGTTTCCAGCGCGCGGTAGCCCAGCAACGTGACCGAAAGACCCACGAATGCGCCGCCGACGGCAATGATCGGCAGCGAACGCGCTCCGATCTTGTAAATCTCGCGCAGCAACTCGGCGAAGAAGTCCGTGGTCGGCCTCGACGCGCGCAGCACCGACAGGGAAAACATCCCTGCGCGGCCTAGCGAACGGATCGGCGTACTGATGTTGTCCGCGAACGCCATCAAGCGGCTCGCCTTAGGCTCAGTGAAGCTCGGCTCGCGGTATCGAAGGCGATCGGGCCATCCGGCTTGCCATCGAGAAACTGGCGGACCAGCGGATCCGTGCTTGTCTCGAGCTCGGACGGCGTTCCGGAAAACACGATGCGGCCGTGGGCGATCACCACGGCGCGGTCGCAGACCGGCAGGGTTTCGCGTACGTGGTGGCTGACAATAATGCTGGTCAGCCCGAGACTGTGGTTGAGCCCGGAGATCAGGCTCATGATCACCGCTGCGGCGATCGGGTCCAGGCCGCTCAACGGCTCGTCGTAGATCATCAGCGGCGGATCCAGCGCCAGCGCGCGGGCCAGGGCTACGCGACGCGCCTGCCCACCGGAAAGCTCGCGCGGGAACGCATCGACCTCCGCGCGCAAGCCGACCGCGTTGAGCTTCATTTCCACCAGTCGGTCGATGACCGGCGCCGGCAGCCGCGTATGGGTGCGTAGCGGCAACGCGATGTTCTCACCGGCCGTTAGGTCGGTCAGCAGGCCATTGCCCTGCAGCAAAACGCCGAGCCCCTTGCGCATCTCCAGCAGGTCGCGCTGGCGCTGCGGTACCGGCTTTCCGAACACCTGCACGGTGCCTGCAGCCGGCACGAGTTCGCCGGTAAGAGCCGCCAGCAGAGTCGACTTGCCACTGCCAGACGGCCCCAGCACCGCAGTGATACTGCCGCGCGGCACCATCAGGTCGATATCCGACAGCACCGAATGCGCGCCGTAGGACAGGCGGACGTCGGTGAAGCGGACGGCGATGGCTTCAGTGGAGGAGTCGGCGGGCATGCGTGGTATCGGTCTCAGTGGGGCCGTCGGCAACGGGCCGGGCGTCGGTGCGCGTCTAACATTTCAGGCAGGGAAGCGTAGGCGGATGTGGCCGGCGCAGGCGTTGCTTAGCACGCAGCATGTCGCCACGCGCCTGAACGTATCGCATTGGCTCGCAGGCCGCCCCAATTCCAGCGACAACATTCCAATGCGCTGGACGTGCTGGCCGCATCTTGGCGGAGGTCGAGCTGCGGGCAATCAATGGCGAAATCAGAGTAGTTCCCAAGCAGAAGAAATGAATCAGGCGATGGGTTTCAAGGCATCGCCTGGTCGAATTCTGCCAGCCAATCGCGTGGTCTTAGATAGTCGGTCAAGCGCGCTTCGGCACTGCCGGGTGCGGGTTCGAAGCCGTATTCCCAGCGCACCAGCGGCGGCATGCTCATCAAGATCGATTCGGTGCGGCCGCCCGACTGCAGGCCGAAGTGGGTGCCGCGGTCGAACACAAGATTGAATTCCACGTAGCGGCCACGCCGATACAGCTGGAACTGGCGTTCGCGCTCGCCGTAAGGCGTATCCTTGCGGCGCCCGACGATCGGCAGATAGGCGTGCAGGAAGCCGTCACCGACCGCGCGCATGTAGCCGAAATCGTCGTTGAAGCCGGTATGCAGGTCGTCGAAGAACAGCCCGCCGACGCCGCGGGTTTCGTCGCGATGCTTGAGCAGGAAGTACTCGTCGCACCAGCGCTTGTGCGCGGCGTAACGTGTCTCGCCGCCGAATGGTTCGCACAGTGCACGGGCAACGCGATGCCAATGCAGCACGTCCTCGTCGACCGGATAGAACGGCGTCAGGTCGAAGCCGCCGCCGAACCACCAAGCCACGGTCTCGCCATCTTTCTCGGCGCGGAAATGACGAACGTTGGCGTGGGTGGTGGGTACGTGCGGATTGCGCGGGTGCAACACCAGCGACATCCCGACCGCGCGCCATTGCGCGCCCACCAGTTCCGGCCGCGCTGCTGTTGCCGAAGGCGGCAAGCGGGTGCCGGACACATCCGAAAACCCGATCCCGGCCTGTTCGAACACCGCGCCGTCGCGCAGGATGCGGGTTCGGCCACGTCCGCCCAGCAAGATGTCATTGGGCTCACGGGTCCAGGCATCTTCGACGAAGCGGGTCTGGCCGTCGGCGTCTTCAATCGCGCTGCAGATACGGTCCTGCAGGGCGGTCAAATAGTCGCGGACGATGTCGATGGGCGGTATGAGCGTATCCATGCGCGGATTGTAAGCGGCGACCCTTGGTCGGCATGCCAATCAGGTCGAATGGCTCCGCCATCCCTTGTACGCCGCGATGACGAGCGGACGTCAGCCCCGCAGCCGCGGAATCCCGTGCTCGTCGCGTTCCTCGATTGCGGCGGTATCCGCAATCTGCTGGCGCAGATCGCGGCCGGGCAGGTCGAGCAGAGGCGCGCCGCGTTGGCTGCGCAGGGCGTTGGCATAGGCCAGCCGCGCGCGCGGTTCGTCGCCGGAGTGCACGGCGATGTCGCCCAGGGTTTCCCAAGCCGGGCCGCCGGCGCCTTGTGCAATCGCCCGATGCAAGGCGCGTTCTGCTTGTGGGAGATGCCCTTGCGCTTTCGCCAGTCGCGCGACTGCCAACAGCAGCGCGGGACTCGATGGGTGCGCCTGCAGCCAGCTCTCGGCCTGCGCGCGGCGTTCTTCTAGGCGAGCCACGTCCAGCTGGCCATAGAGGTCGGCGAGGTCTTCATCCCACTGGCGGTCCAGCGCTTGTTCCAGACTGCGCGTGGCCGCTTCGTTCCAGCCCATGGCCGCTGCACGCCGCGCATAGGCCGCGACCACCGATGCGGTGGTCTGCACGCCCTGCGGCAATGCGTCCCAGCGGTCCGCCAGTTCGCTGGCATTGCCGGCCTGCTGCAGCGATTGCGCGGCCCATTGCGCCTGCAGTTGCTCCAGCCGCGACGCGGGCAGCGCCTGCTGTTGGCGCAATGCACCGAGCAGGCCATACGCCTCGAAGCCGTGGCCACCCGCGGCCAGTGCTTCGGCGCGCAGCTGCAAGCCGCGCGGCGGTAATGGCTGTGCACGCGGCGCATCCAGCGCGGTCAATGCATCGGCGTGAAGGCCGAGGGCCAGCGCATGTTCGGCGCGCAACAGCGCCTGGCTGGTGGCATCGCGTTCGCCCAAGGCATCCAGGTGTGCTGATGCCGCCGCGTCATCGCCACGCGCGACTGCAGCGCGCGCCGCATGCATGCGGGCGATATTGCCGCCTTCCGTGTGCGCGGCGGCCTGTTTCAGCAAGTGTTCGGCACGCTGGTATTCACCGCGCTGGTGGGCATGCAGGCCGTCGACCAACTGCGCGCGGGCGCGTCGATCGCGACGCCGTTTCCATGCCACGAACGGCAGTCGAAACACATTCCACAGCAGCGCGACGCCGAACATGAAAGCCAGCAGCAGTCCAAGTCCGGCCGCCACCGTGGTCTGGTAATCGCTGCCACGCAAGCGCACCAGTACATAGCCCGGATCCTGCAGCAGCACTTGCGCCAGCAATGCTCCCAGCACCGCCAGCACCAGCCAGAACAACACATTGCGGAACAGGTTCATCTCGCCTCCCGGCCTTGATTGCCGCAGGTCATCCACCCGAGCATCCCAACCCGGCCGGAATGGCGGCGTGAGCGGCTCATTGCCCGCGCAGCGCACGCAGCTGCTGCAGGGCGCTGCCCGACAGCGGCGCATCCACCTGCAGCGCGATCGCCTTGATCTCGCCGATCCGCTTGTGATCCGCCGCCAGTTTCGAAGGCTGCAGTTTTTGCAACCATGCATCGATCCGCTCCAGTGCGAGCGCCATGCCTGCATTGTCGCGGCGCTCGATCGCGGCGCGCGCCAGGCTCAGTTCGACCTGCATCGACGCCTGCGCCGCTTCGCGATCCGCGCGCTCGCGCAGGCCGGCGCCTGCGGTCGGTTGCACGCGCACGATCCGGTCCAGCAGGCGCTGATACCACGGCGCGCGGCGGTCGAAATGGGATGCCGTCGCCATCGGAGTGTCTTGCAGGTCTCTGGCCAGCGCATCCAGCAGGGCATTGGCACGCATCCGCGGATCCAGCCCCAGCGCATCAAGCGCGGCCTGTTCCTGCGCCAGTGTCTGCCGCAGGTTGAGATAGGCGGGGTCGTCGATGCCGGCGAGCAGCGGCGCCGCCAGCGCCAGCGCGCGTCGTGCGCCATCCAGGTCATTGGCCAATTGCAAGCGTTGCTGGCCGATACCGAGCAGCAGTTCAAGTTCGTCCAGGCGCAATGCTTGGGCGCTGTTGCGGTCCGGATCGGCGAGCCTGGACACGCTGTCTTCCAGCAGCGTGGCGCGCTGGCCGATGCCAAGCAGTTCGTCGCGCAGTACCCGATTGGTTACTTCGGCCTGTTGCAGGCGCAGCGCCTGCGCCCGCTGCGCCGTGCGCAACGTGGCCACGCCGGCATCCAGCACATGTCGCTGTTGTGCGGCCAATGCCAGCGAGCGCTCCTGCTGCTGTTGCCAGTACCGCCAACCAAACCCACCGGCGGAAGCCAGGGCGAGCAGCAACAGGATGGCCAGCAACAACCCGCCGGCACGCGAGCGGCGCGGCGGCATGGATGGCGACGGGGCGGGGGCTGCGTTCATCCCGTGATCCTAAACGAAGATGCTAAGCGAACGTGCCGGCCGCCGCGTGCAGCAATGCCGCAGGACTGGCACTGCTCGCAATCGCGATGCGCTGGAAACCTGCCTGCCGGGCGACTTCGGCAAGCCGCGGGCTGGCGGCGACCACGGCGATCTTCGCGAATGCGCTTGCCGATCGTGCCGCGAGCAGGCGCCGCAGTGCCTCGTCGCTGCTCAAGGCGAGCAGCACATGTCGTTGCGCTGCCAGCACCTCATCCAGCGCGGCAATAGCGCGCATGTTGAAAGCCACCGGCCGCCTTGCATACACGTCTGCACGCACTACATGCGCACCACGTCTGGCCAGGCTTGGTGCCAGTAGCCCACGGCCGCCGGGTGCAGTCACAAGGGCAATCCTGCGACCATGGAGCTCCCGCAATTCGTGCATCGCCAGCAAGCCTTCGCTGTCCATCCGTGCTGGCGCCCGTGCATCGATTCCCGCACGCAGCAGGGCACGGCGGGTGCCGCTGCCCACTGCCAGCCAGGCCTGCCCGCGGCGCGCTTTCAGTGATTGCAGTGCCACTGCCGCGCGCACCGCATTAGGACTGGTCCAGACCACGATGTCGGCTGCCAGCGCCTGCTTCAGGGTTTTACGGTGAATCGCGTCGGTCAGGGGTTCAATCACGAACGGCGATAGCGCCAGCACGCGCGCACCGTGCCGGTTTGCGGCCGCACGCAGGCCGCCATGCTGGCCGCGCGGACGCAGCGAAAGCACGGTCCAGCCGTGCAGTGATTTCGGGTTGTCAATGCGTGTTGGCATTCCCCGAAGCTTGGCATAGGCCCCATGCTTGCGGCAGGCTGTCGCACATGGACATGACTTCAGGATCTGTTTCGCCACTGGGTGGCCTGGCCGCGCATTACCAGGCAATGCCCCCGGTCGCGGCGTTGCAACCGGTGATCGACCACTGGCAGGACGGCCATCTGTGCCTGCGCGCGCCGCTGTCCGTCAACATCAACGACAAGGGCTGTGCATTCGGCGGCAGCCTGGGCTCGTTGATGACCTTGGCTGCGTGGGGACTGGTGTTCCTGGAACTCGCCCAACAGGGCATCGATGCCGACATCTTCGTCGCCGACAGCCGCGTGCGGTACCTCAAGCCGGTGTTCGAAGACCTGCAGGTCGATGCCTGTTTCGACGATGCCGGCGAGCGCGTGGCATTGCTGGATGCGTTGCGCAGGCAAGGCCGGGCCAACATCCGCCTGCAGGCGCGGACAGTGCTGGCCGACGGCGGTGTGGCCGCGACCTTCGTCGGCCGCTACGTGGCGATTGCCCGGGGTTGAGCGCGCAGGCTGGCGCTCGCCCGGGTAGGATGGGCAAGCCCGTGCTGCTTGAGGGCGTGCTGTCCGATGTCCTGCGGAGAAACCTTATGCCCCGATTGCTGATACGTGCGCTCCTGATGTTGTGCTGCATGCTGTTGCTGGCCGGCTGTCCGAAGTCCGCGAGCAAGGGCAGCGCACTCGATGAAGCGCAGTACGCGTATTCGGCGGCCATCCGCTGGGGCGATTTCGAGGGCGCCTGGACCTTGGTCGACCCTGAATTTCGCGAAAAGCATCCCCTGACCGACATCGACTTCTCCCGCTACAAGCAGGTGCAGATCTCTGGCTATCGCGAGCAGGGCATGGCGATCCAGCCCAGTGGCACGGTGATGCGCGAGATCGAGATCGGCGTGATCAACCGCAACACCTTGGCCGAACGCACGGTGCGTTACCGCGAAAACTGGCGGTATGACCCAGCGGCGAAGACCTGGTGGCTGGTGGTTGGCCTGCCGGATCTGTGGCAAGGCGAATAATCCTGTTTTTCGCCGGTTTTGCGTGATCGCCCGGTAGCGGCGACAATCGCCGCCCTCGCGTCTCGCTGGTTGAATCCGTGAATCTTGCTGAATTGATGGCCTTTGCCGGTCGTCACCCGTACCTCTCGCTGGCCCTTGCCGGG
>JBDSIA010000047.1:0-2444 GCA_039918175.1 Thermomonas sp. | reverse complement strand
ACTACCACCACCACGATCAGCAGCGAGGTGCCACCGAAGTAGAACGAGGTCTGCAACTTGGTGCGCATGATTTCCGGCAACAGACAGACCAGCACCAGGTACACCGCACCTGCGGCGGTCAACCGGGTCAGCACGCCATCGACATAGTCGGCGGTGGCCTTGCCTGGGCGAATGCCCGGGATTAGCGCACCCGACTTCTTGAGGTTGTCGGCGGTTTCCTGCGAGTTGAACACCAGCGCGGTATAGAAGAACGCAAATCCAATAATCAAGCCCGCATACAACACCATGTGCAGCGGCTCGCCCGGCGACAGCATCTGACTGACCTTCTGCAGCCACGTCGTGGCCGCGTTGCCAGACTGACCGAACCAGGTCGACGCCGTGGCCGGAAACATGATGATCGACGACGCGAAGATCGGCGGAATCACGCCCGACATGTTGAGCTTGAGCGGCAGGAACGAACTCTGGTTCATGTACGCACTGCGACCACCTTGGCGGCGGGCGTAATTGACCGTGATCCGGCGCTGGCCACTCTCCATGAACACCACGAACCAGGTGAACAACATCACGATGGCCAGGATGAAGAACACGGTAATCCACTGCATGTCGCCACTGTTGGCCTGCTGCAGCGTGTTGATCACCGCGCCCGGCAAACCGGCGACGATACCGGCGAAAATGATCAGCGATACGCCATTACCGATGCCTCGCTCGGTGATCTGCTCGCCCATCCACATCAGGAACATGGTGCCCGCGGTCAACGAAATCACTGCGGTCATCACGAAGCCGGGGCCCGGGTTGTAAACAACCGGGATGCCATTGCTGGCACCTTGATGCTGCAAGGCGATGGCGATACCCGCCGCCTGGAACACCGCAAGGAACACCGCGCCAACGCGCGAATACTGGGTGATCTTGCGACGCCCGGACTCGCCTTCTTTCTGCATCGCTTTGAGACTAGGCAGGATCTGCACCATCAGCTGCATCACGATGGACGCGGAGATGTAGGGCACCACGTTCAGCGCAAGGATGCTGAAGCGATGCAGCGCGCCGCCGGAGAACATGTTGAACATGTCAACAATCGTGCCCTTTTGCGACTCCATCAACTGCAGCATCGCAGCCGGATTCACGCCGGGAACGGGAATGAAGCAGCCGATCCGGTAAACGATCAGCGCACCCAGCACGAACAGCAGGCGCGAGCGAAGTTCAGTGAACTTGCCCGCACCCGCCAAGCCCGACAGCGCAGCAGCGTTTCGCGACATGCCAGTCTTACTCCGCCAAGCTGCCGCCAGCAGCCTCGATGGCTGCCTTGGCACCTGCGGTGGCAGTGACACCCTTCAGCACGAATGCCTTGGTGACGTCGCCCTTGACCACGATCTTGGCGCGCTTGGCGGTGCGGGGAACGAGTTTGGCAGCGCGCAGCGCGGCGAAATCGATGTCACCAGCCGGCAGCTTGTCCAGCTGGTACAACAACACTTCGGCAGTGTCGTTGGCCGTCTTGGAGTGGAAGCCGATCTTCGGCAACCGCTTGTACAACGGCATCTGGCCACCTTCGAAACCGGCCTTGATCTTGCCCTTGCCCGAACGCGCGAACGAACCCTTGTGGCCGCGGCCGCAAGTCTTGCCGAGGCCGGATCCAATACCGCGACCGACGCGGCGTGCGTCCTGACGGGCGCCGTCGGCGGGCTTGAGTGTATTGAGCTTCATATCGATTACTCCTCGACCTTGACCAGGTAGTGCAGCTGGTTGATCAGGCCGCGCACCTGCGGGCTGTCCTTCAGTACACGGACGCTGTTGAGCTTGCCCAGGCCCAGCGCCTTCACCGACAGGCGATGACGTGCCTGGGTGCCGCGCAGACCCTTGACCAGCCGCACCGTGACGGTGCCATCGCCTTTCTTGGCGGTGTCAGTCTTAGCCATGAGCCAGATCCTCCACTTTCTTGCCACGCTTGGCCGCGATCTTGGCCGGCGAGTGCATGGACTCCAGCCCGCGAATCGTGGCGCGCACCAGGTTGATCGGGTTGCGCGAACCGACCGCCTTGGCCAGCACGTTCTTCACCCCGACCGCTTCCAGCACGGCGCGCATCGCGCCACCGGCGATCACGCCGGTACCTTCCGACGCCGGCTTCATGAACACGTTGGCGGCGCCGTGGCGAGCCTTCACCTGATGAAACAGGGTGCCGTTGTTCAGTTCGACCGAGCTCATCTTCTTGCGGGCGTATTCCATCGACTTCTGGATGGCAACCGGGACTTCGCGCGCCTTGCCATAACCGAAGCCGATCCTGCCGGCGCCGTCGCCCACCACCGTCAATGCGGTGAAGGTGAACTGGCGGCCGCCCTTGACCGTCTTGCTGACGCGGTTGACCGCGATCAGCTTCTCGATCATGCCGTCATCGACTTCTTCGCGGTCGCGACGACCGCGGGATTCGCGTGGATCTGCCATTTCGATGTCTC
>JBDSIA010000046.1:0-2315 GCA_039918175.1 Thermomonas sp. | reverse complement strand
ATATTCCCATGTCCAAGTTCTTCCGCCGCCGCAAGTTCTGCAAGTTCACCGCCGAAGGCGTGACCGAGATCGATTACAAGGATCTCAACACCCTGCGCCAGTACCTGACCGAGAACGGCAAGATCGTCCCGAGTCGCATCACTGGCACCAAGTCCAAGTACCAGCGCCAGCTGCAGACTGCGGTGAAGCGTTCGCGCTTCCTGGCACTGATTCCGTACACCGATAACCACAACGTCTGATTGCTTCGCCAGCTCGGTCTGGCGTTGTTGCTGGGCCGGTTAGCAAATCCTCATTGACTGAAGTCAACTGCGGTTTGCTCACTGGCCCGCGCCTAGCCAGCCCATCGCTGGCTTTGCAATCTCTCGCTTCGATAGATTTTCAATCCCGTCCATTCGGACAGCACACGTTGCGGGCCTTGGCCTGCTAACGAATACGGAGCAATCCCATGCAACTCATACTTTTGCAGAAAGTCGTGAACCTCGGCAACCTTGGCGACAAGGTCGATGTAAAGCCGGGCTATGGTCGCAACTTCCTGGTCCCGCAGGGCAAGGCTGTGCCGGCGACTGCATCAAACCTGGCCGAGTTCGAAGCCAAGCGCGCGGATTACGAAGCCAAGGCTCAAGCCTCACTGGATGCCGCCAATGCCCGCCAGGGCAAGCTGGAAGATGCCAGCGTCACCATCGCCGCCAATTCCTCGACCGAGGGCAAGTTGTACGGTTCGGTCGGCCCGCGCGAAATTGCCGAGGCCATCACCAAGCAACTTGGCATCGAAGTTGGCAAGTCGGAAGTCGTGATGGGTGAAGGCCCGTTGCGCCACACCGGCGAACATGAAGTCATCGTGCACATGCATGCCGACGTCGAATCGAAGGTCAAGGTTGTCGTGGTGCCGGAAGCGGCCTAAGCAATCCCTCGACGCGCTTCACATTGTTATTCCGGAACGGGCGCCGCATGGCGCCCGTTTTCGTAGGGCTGCGTTGGGTCTGGTGGCTTGAGCGTAGCCAATCGCAGGATTTGCGAACCACCTGTGCGATTGATCCACTTATCCACAACTTGTGGCGTCGCCAGTCCACAGGGCATGCCCTTACGATGATTCCCATCGAACAACAACAAGTGGCTCGCGATGACGGGCCTGACCGGGGAGTCGCGTTTCTGATGAGTGCACGCACAAGTCTGCGTTCGGACGGGTTCAACCCGCGTAGCGATAGCCGCATCGAGGCCTTGCGCGTGCCGCCGCAATCGGTCGAGGCCGAGCAGGCGGTGCTGGGTGGCTTGATGCTGGATCCCACCGCCTTCGACCGCATTGCCGACATGGTGGTCGACAACGATTTCTACCGACGCGACCACCAGCTGATCTATCGCGCGATTCGCGAACTGGCCGAGAAGAACCGGCCATTCGATGCGGTGACCCTGGGCGAATGGTTCGAATCGCAAGGCATCGCCGAGCAGATTGCCGGCGGCGCCTACCTGATCGAACTTGCCAGCACCACGCCGAGCGCGGCCAACATCAAGGCGTATGCCGAGATCGTGCGCGACAAGGCGGTGCTGCGCCAATTGATCGATGTCGGTACCGGGATCGTCAATGATGGTTTCCAGCCGGAAGGACGCGAGAGCGCGGAACTGCTGGCCAAGGCCGAACAGCAGGTATTCGCGATTGCCGAGGCAGGCGCGCGTGGGCGGCAGGATTTCGTCCCGGTGCGCAAGGCGCTGATCGAAGCCTTCGATGTGCTGCAGACCCGCAACGCCAATGGCGGCGGCATCTCCGGCCTGTCCACGGGCTATACCGAATTCGACGAGATGACCGCCGGCCTGCAGCCAACCGATCTGGTGATCCTCGCGGCGCGCCCGGCGATGGGCAAGACCACGTTGGCACTGAACATTGCCGAGGCGGCCGCGCTCAAGTCCAAGAAGGCGGTCGCGGTGTTTTCGATGGAGATGTCGTCCAGCCAGCTGGCGTTGCGCCTGATTTCCTCGGTCGGCCGGGTCAATGCCACCCGACTGCGCACCGGCCAGTTGGAGGACGAGGACTGGAGCCGCGTGTCCAGCGCCATCCAGATCATGAAGGACGTAAAGATCTTCATCGACGACACCCCGGCGTTGTCGCCTGACGTGCTGCGCGCCAAGGCGCGCCGGCTGAAGCGCGAAAATGATTTGGGCCTGATCGTGATCGACTACCTGCAGCTGATGGCGGTGCCGGGCAACAGCGAAAACCGCGCTACCGAGATCTCCGAGATCAGCCGTTCGTTGAAGGGCTTGGCCAAGGAATTGAACGTGCCGGTGATCGCGTTGTCGCAGCTCAACCGCTCGCTGGAAACGCG
>JBDSIA010000045.1:0-1952 GCA_039918175.1 Thermomonas sp. | reverse complement strand
TTCCAGCGTGGAGAATCGTTCGCCACAGGCCTCGCATTCGCGGCGCCGGCGGATGGTCACGCCGTCATCGCTGACGCGTGAGTCGATCACCCGGGTATTGTCGTGCTGGCAGAACGGGCAATGCACGCCAGCTCAGTCGCCGTACACCGGGTATTGCGCACACTGCTTTTCGACGTTCTTGCGCACGCCGGCGATGACATTTTCATCGGCCGGGTTGTCGAGCACATCGCAAATCCATTCGGCCAGTGCCACGCAATCCGCTTCGCCATAACCACGCGTGGTCACTGCAGGCGTGCCGATGCGCAGGCCCGAGGTCACGAAGGGTTTTTCCGGATCGTTGGGCACGGCGTTCTTGTTGACCGTGATGTGGGCTTTGCCGAGTGCGGCTTCGGCGGCCTTGCCGGTCACGCCCTTGCCGATCATGTCGATCAGCATCAGGTGATTTTCAGTGCCTCCTGACACGATCTTGTAGCCACGCCCAATAATCGTTTTCGCCATCGCCTGCGCGTTCTTCACGACCTGTGCCTGGTAGGTCTTGAATTCGGGTTCCAGTGCTTCCTTGAACGCCACCGCCTTGGCCGCGATCACATGCATCAACGGGCCGCCCTGAATGCCGGGGAACACGATCGACTGCAGCTTCTTCTCGATCTCGTCGGCCGCATCGCCCATGCCGGCGCGGCTGGCAACAATGATTCCACCGCGCGGTCCACGCAGGGTCTTGTGGGTGGTCGAGGTCACCACGTGCGCATACGGCAGCGGGTTCGGATACACGCCGGCGGCGACCAGACCGGCCACGTGCGCCATGTCCACGAACAGATACGCCCCGATTTTGTCGGCAATGGCGCGGAAGCGCGCCCAGTCGACCACCTGCGAATACGCACTAAACCCTGCGATGACCATCTTGGGTTTGTGTTCCAGCGCCAGCCGCTCGACTTCGTCGTAATCGATCAGTCCGTTCTCGTCCACGCCGTATTGCACGGCATTGAAAAGTTTTCCGCTGAAGTTGACCTTGGCGCCATGGGTCAGGTGTCCACCATGGGCCAGCGACATGCCGAGGATGGTGTCGCCTGGTTGCAGAAGCGCGAAGTACACCGCCTGGTTCGCCTGCGAGCCAGAATGCGGCTGCACATTGGCATAGTCGGCGCCAAACAATTCCTTGCAACGCTCGATCGCCAGGCGTTCGGCAACGTCGACATATTCGCAGCCACCGTAATAGCGCTTGCCCGGATAGCCTTCGGCATACTTGTTGGTCAGCTGGCTGCCCTGCGCTTCCATTACCCGCGGGCTGGCGTAATTTTCGGAGGCGATCAGTTCGACGTGGTCTTCCTGCCGGCGGTTCTCGTCGGCAATCGCCTTGGCCAGATCAGGGTCGAATCCGGCAATCAGGTGGGCACGGGAAAACATCGGCGCTCCGGCGTCAGGTGGGGACTGCGAGTTTAACGGCTTTAGCCCGCGAAGCTTCGCTGCAGGGGCGTTGCCGCTATAATTCGTGGCTATCAGAATTCCTTTCGCGGCCCTGCCCAGCGCAGGCGCCGCTGCATGCCTGCGGAGCACCCCATGTCCCAATTCATCTACACCATGAGTGGTGTCAGCAAGATCGTCCCGCCCAAAAAGCAAATCATCAAGGACATCTCGCTGAGCTTCTTCCCCGGCGCCAAGATCGGCCTGCTGGGCTTGAACGGTTCCGGCAAGTCGACCGTGCTGAAGATCATGGCCGGCGTTGATACCGACTTCCAGGGCGAAGCCCGTGCGCAGCCTGGGATCAAAGTCGGCTACCTCGCGCAGGAACCCGAAATCGATCCCGAGAAGACCGTGCGCCAAGCGGTCGAGGAAGGCGTTGGCGAAGTGCTGAATGCACAAGCCGAGCTGGATGCGGTGTATGCCGCATATGCGGAAGAAGACGCCGATTTCGATGCGCTGGCCAAGCGGCAAGAAAAGCTTGAAGCCATCCT
>JBDSIA010000044.1:0-2691 GCA_039918175.1 Thermomonas sp. | reverse complement strand
ACGAAGCACTGCAAGCCAACGGTCTTGCACGTGAAGAGCTCGACTGGCTGGTGCCGCACCAAGCCAACCTGCGCATCATCGAAGCCACTGCCAAGCGTTTGGCGATGCCGATGGACCGAGTCATCGTCACGGTCGACCGGCATGGCAACACGTCCTCCGGTTCTGTACCGCTGGCACTGGACGAAGCGGTACGTTCGGGCCGAATCCAGCGTGGCCAGCTGGTACTGCTGGAAGCATTCGGCGGCGGTTTCACCTGGGGCTCGGCGTTGCTGCGTTACTGATCCTGCACTGCGACTTCAGCCACCTCCGGCAGCCTGCATACGCGGCGGTACAGACGGGTTAGAGCAATTGCTCGTATCATGCGCGTCCGGAACCGGGGCCACAGAGGCCAATGCCACGCGTGACTGAATCCAATGCTTCGCCATCGCTTGCGTTCGTGTTCCCGGGCCAGGGCTCGCAATCGATCGGCATGCTCGCCGAACTGTCGGAGCTGCATCCCGGCGTGCGCGCTACCTTCGAGGAAGCCTCCGCGGGTGCCAGCATCGACCTGTGGGCGTTGTCGCAAGCGGGTCCGGAAGAACAGCTCAATCGTACCGAATACACCCAGCCTGCGCTGCTTGCCGCGGGCGTGGCGGTATGGCGCTTGTGGCAACAGCAGGGCGGCGCGCAACCGTCGACATTGGCTGGGCACAGTCTTGGCGAATACACCGCCCTGGTAGCTGCGCAGGCGATCTCCTTGCACGATGCAGCGCACCTGGTCCGCATCCGTGGCCAGCTGATGCAAGCCGCCGCGCCAACGGGCACGGGTGCGATGGCCGCAGTGCTTGGGGCGGACGATGCACTGGTGATTGAGGTCTGCGAGGCCGTATCCGGCAGCGAGGTGGTGGTGCCGGCCAATTACAACTCGCCGGGGCAGATCGTGATCGGTGGCCATGCCGCGGCGGTGGATGCAGCCCTGGCCATGCTGGCCGAGCGCGGCGTGCGCAAGACCGTGAAATTGGCGGTCAGCGTGCCGTCGCATACGCCGCTGATGCGCGATGCGGCCAATCGTCTGGCCGAGACCATGGCCGGCATGGATTGGACAGTGCCGGTGCTACCGGTGGTGCAGAACGTCGACGCGCAGGCGCACGCCACCATCGATGCGATCCGCGAAGCGCTGGTGCGCCAGCTCTACCTGCCGGTGCAATGGACAAGCTGCGTGCAGGCGTTGGCTGCGCGTGGCATCACCCGGATTGGTGAATGCGGGCCGGGCAAGGTGCTGGCAGGGCTTACCAAGCGCATCGACAAATCACTGGAAGCGCGCGGGCTGGGTAGCGTGGGCGAGTTTGAAGCTGCAATCGGGGAATGGAAGGCATGAGTGAGCAAGCTTTGAGCCAGAACGAGAAAGAGCTGAAAGGGGAAGTTGCCTTGGTCACCGGCGCCTCGCGCGGGATTGGCGCGGCAATCGCGGATGCATTGGCGGCACGCGGCGCGACCGTGATTGGTACGGCGACGTCGGATGCGGGCGCACTGGCGATTGGCGAACGCCTTGCTTCAGTCGGCGGACATGGTCGCCGCCTGCAGGTCAACGAGGCGGGCGCCATCGAGGCCCTGATCGATGCGGTGTCCAGCGAGTTCGGGGGCATTTCGATACTCGTCAATAATGCCGGCATCACCCGCGACAACCTGTTGCTGCGGATGAAGGACGAGGACTGGCAGGCGATCCTGGACACCAACCTGACCAGCGTTTACCGAAGCTCGAAGGCGGTGCTGCGCGGGATGATGAAGGCGCGCAAGGGCCGCATCGTCAATATCGCCTCGGTGATTGGCGTGACCGGCAATGCCGGCCAGTCCAACTACGCCGCGGCCAAGGCCGGGATCATCGCGTTCAGCAAATCGCTGGCGAAGGAAATTGGCTCCCGCGGCATCACCGTGAATGTGGTGGCGCCAGGCTTCATCGCCACCGACATGACCGTCGACCTGCCCGAGCAGGCGCGCGATGCGATGCTCCAACAGATCGCGCTGGGTCGCCTGGGCGAGCCGGCCGACATCGCAAAAGCAGTCGCGTTCCTGGTCGGGCCGTCCGCGGCTTACATCACCGGTGAAACCCTGCACGTAAACGGTGGCATGTACATGCCCTGAGGATTTCAGTAAAGAGCTTCCCGTAAACAGACCCGTCGAGGAAGCGGGCCAGTGCTTGCGTCGGCCGGCTTTCCCGTACACTACCCACCTGAAACAACCGACTCCCGGGAGGAGCAAATCAACATGAGCACCATCGAAGAGCGTGTCAAGAAGATCGTTGTCGAGCAACTGGGCGTCAAGGAAGAAGACGTCACCACCAGCGCGTCGTTCGTCGACGATCTCGGCGCTGACTCGCTGGACACCGTCGAGTTGGTGATGGCGCTCGAGGAAGAGTTCGAGTGCGAGATCCCGGACGAAGATGCCGAGAAGATCACCTCCGTGCAGCAGGCGATCGATTACGTGAAGGCCCACGTCAAGGCTTGAGGCTGTTGCTGGAGGGTTCGCGCCGGGGCCGCTGATGCGGCCCCGTGCGTTTGCGGGACTGGACGAACAATCGCGAATCTTTTTTTGCGAAATGGAATCGAACGAGGAGCCGTCATGTCGAAACGACGCGTCGTGGTCACCGGGATGGGCATGCTTTCGCCGCTTGGCAATGACCTTGCCAGCAGCTGGGACGGGATCGTCAACGGG
>JBDSIA010000043.1:0-1985 GCA_039918175.1 Thermomonas sp. | reverse complement strand
TGCCACCGGCCTGCGCCACGCGCAGGCCACAGGAGACACCACGAATGACGGTTACCGCCACCCAAGTACTGCGTCCCCGCGGACCGCAGATCGAGCGCATTGCTGAAAACCGTGCCAAGGTCGTGATTGAGCCGCTGGAGCGCGGTTATGGTCATACGCTCGGCAATGCATTGCGTCGCGTGCTGTTGTCCTCGATCCCCGGCTTCGCGATCACCGAAGTCGAGATCGACGGCGTGCTGCATGAATACACCACGGTCGAAGGCCTGCAGGAGGACGTGCTCGAAGTCCTGTTGAACCTGAAGGACGTCGCCCTGCGCATGCACAGCGGCGACACCGACACGCTGGAACTGAAGAAGCAGGGCCCAGGAGTTGTCACTGCCGCCGACATCAAGACCAGCCACAACGTCGAGGTGCTCAACCCCGACCATGTGATCGCCAGCCTGACCAAGGACGTGGCGTTGAACATGCGCCTGACCATCAGTCGCGGTTTCGGCTACCAGCCGGCTGCCGCCCGTCGGCGTCCGGACGAGGAAACCCGCACGATCGGGCGTCTGATGCTGGACGCGTCGTTCTCGCCAGTCCGTCGCGTTGCCTACGTGGTCGAGTCCGCCCGTGTCGAACAGCGTACCGACCTCGACAAGCTGGTGCTGGATATCGAAACCAACGGCACCATCGACGCCGAGGAAGCCGTGCGCACCGCGGCCGACATCCTCAGCGACCAGCTCTCGGTGTTCGGCGATTTCACCCACCGTGATCGCGGCGCTGCCAAGCCGGTTCCCACTGGCGTGGACCCGGTGCTGTTGCGCCCGATCGACGACCTGGAATTGACCGTGCGGTCGGCAAACTGCCTCAAGGCGGAAAGCATCTACTACATCGGCGATTTGATCCAGAAGACCGAAGTCGAGCTGCTGAAGACCCCGAACCTGGGCAAGAAGTCGCTCACCGAAATCAAGGAAGTGCTGGCCCAACGTGGCCTGTCACTTGGCATGAAGCTCGAGAACTGGCCGCCCGCCGGCGTCGCCTCGCACGGAATGATGGGGTAAGCGAGCGCGTCAAGGCGATGCCATCAGGCATCGTCTGCACGAGCGAACGCCTGAGCGCTATGCGCGAAGGCCGGGGAACGCCCGGCGCGCTGCGCCGGGCAGGGTAGTGAAGTCCACGCGTTTTTTGCGCGAGGGCAGGGAAGCACGCCATAAAGGCGTGTTAACCGGGCACCACGTAAACAGCCGACGGATCAAAAGACCCGCGGCACTACCGGCCAGGATGGCCGGTTCGGACCACCCGCAGTCCATGTCGACAACGCCAGGATGGTGACAGCGAACTCCAGTCGTTCCAACATTCATCAGGAATCAATCCCATGCGCCATCAAAAATCCGGCCGTAAATTCAGCCGCACCAGCGCCCACCGCCACGTGATGTTCTCGAACATGGCGGCTTCGCTGATCAAGCACGAACTGATCCGCACCACCCTGCCGAAAGCCAAGGAACTACGCAGCGTCGCCGAGCCGCTGATCACCCTGGCCAAGGTCGATGGCGTGGCCAACCGCCGCTTGGCATTCGCGCGCCTGCGCGACAAGGAAGCGGTGGGCACCCTGTTCACCATTCTTGGCCCGCGTTACGCGAATCGTCCGGGTGGCTACCTGCGCATCCTCAAGTGCGGCTTCCGCGCTGGTGACAATGCGCCGATGGCCTACGTCGAGTTGGTCGATCGTCCGCAGGCAACCGCAGAATAATTCTGCGGCAACTGGCGCGACATCGCATCATCGAAAACCCCGGACCTTCCGGGGTTTTTCGTTTTTTGCGTGCGGTAGACGATAATCGAGCGATTCCATTTTCAGGAGCCCGCATGTCCCTGTTCCGCTGGTCGTTCCGTAGTCAGTTCCTGCTGGGATTCCTGGCCTGCGCGGCCTTGCTTGGGTACGCGCTTTACGTGCAGTTCCAGTTGCAGATCCTGCCGTGCCCGTTCTGCATCTTCCAGCGGATCGC
>JBDSIA010000042.1:0-4525 GCA_039918175.1 Thermomonas sp. | reverse complement strand
GCCCGAGGCCGATCGCGCACGCTTTGTCGCCAGTATTGCTGCCCAGGGCGATCGCATGGCGCTGATGGTCGACAAGCTGCTGGCGCTGGCGGCGGTGGAACACCGGCAGTGCATCGAACAGCCGCAGAAGCTCGATGTCGCCGAACTGTTGCACGCGGCGACCGCTGCCGTGCGCCAGCGAGCGGATGCCGCCGGCATCGCGCTGGTGATTGATGCGCAAGAGGCGGTGACGGTCTCCGGGGACCCCTTCATGTTGCAGCAGGCGTTGGTGAACCTGATCGACAACGCGCTGGATTTCGCGCTGCGTGGTTCAAGCATCGAAGTGCACGCCTCAGGTAATGGGCAAGACACCTGCATCGAGGTGCGCGACCGCGGATCGGGCGTGCCGGAGTTCGCGCGCGAACGCGTGTTTGAGCGGTTCTATTCCTTGCCACGGCCCGACGGCGGCAGTCGCAGCAGCGGGCTTGGCCTGCCGTTCGTGGCCCAGGTTGCAGCCTTGCATGGTGGCCACGCCGAACTTGTCGAACGCGAGGACGGCGGCAGCGTGGCGCGTATCAGCTTGCCCGTGGGCTGACTTCACCGCTACTTCACCGTCGCCACCGCGTGGGTGCACATCCACCCGCCAGCATCCACGCCAAGACGGCATGGCTTGCCGGAGGGAGTGTCGCGATGGGCAGTTTGCGTCTTGGGGTGAAGCTCGCCGTGGTGCTGGCGCTGGTACTGGCGATCCTGGTCTCGTTGTCGATGATCCGCGGCACCATTGCCGAGCGCCAGCAGTTCCGTGCGCAGGCGGTGGAGGCGGTGACCCGCAGTTTCGCCGGTTCGCAAGGCATCGCCGGGCCGGTGTTGGTGGTGCCGTACCGCGAGCAGGTCGAGATCGAGGAACGCGACGCGCAAGGCGTGTTGCACAAGCAGCAGCGCGTGGTCGAGCATCAATGGCAGTTCTTCCCGAAGACGATGCGGATAGCCGGCAAGGTGCTGCCTTCGGTGCGTGAGCGCGGCCTGCACAAAGTACGTGTGTATGAGTTACAGGCCGGCATTGATGCGAGCTTCGACGTGCGCCTGCCGGAAGATGATCCGGCGCATCCGCGGACAATAGGCACGCCTTGGCTGGATATCGGAATCAAGGATGTGCGTGGGCTGGTCGGTACCCCGGCCCTGAAGATCGGCAAGGCCGATATCGTCATCGAACAGGGCCAGCGTGGCCATGCGGGTGACGGTGTGCATGCGACGCTGCCCGCAGCGCTGATGGTGGATGGCCGCATCGCATTCCCCGTGCGGCTAGAGTTCGCGGTCCGCGGCACCGAGGCGTTGGCGATTGCGCCGTTGGCCGACAGCAACCGCATCGTGCTGGACTCGCCATGGCCGCATCCGCAGTTCAATGGCGACTTCCTGCCGCGCTCGCATCGGATCGACGGCAAGGGCTTCCATGCCGAATGGGACGTGTCGTCGCTGGCCAGCAATGCGCAGGATCAGTACCGAGGCGGGGGCAACCTGTTGCCCGGCAGTCACGGCAATGCAGGCGACGCGATCCCGTTGCGGTCGGTGCCGGATGCCACGGCGTCTGCGGCGAGTACGCGCAACATCGATGCGATCGGGCTGTCGCTGGTGGAGCCCGTCAACCTGTATTCCAAGGTCGACCGCGCCAGCAAGTACGGCCTGCTGTTCGTGTTGCTGACCTTCGTCGGCTTCTTCATGTTCGAGACTATCCGCCAGTTGCCGATCCACCCGATCCAGTACGCGCTGGTCGGCCTGGCATTGGCGATCTTCTTCCTGCTGCTGCTGAGCCTGTCCGAGCACATCGACTTCGGTTGGGCTTACCTCATCGCAAGTATCGGCTGCATCGGCCTGATCGGGGTGTACGTGGGCAATGTGCTGCGCAGTGGCATGCGCGGGCTGGGTGTCGCGGCGATGCTTGGATTGCTCTATGCCGCGTTGTACGGCCTGTTGGTGTCCGAGGACAATGCGTTGGTGCTGGGCAGCGGCCTGCTGTTCGCGATCCTGGCCATCATCATGCTGGCCACCCGCAAGATCGACTGGTACCAGGTGGCGGCGCGGGGCGGGGCGACTGGCTAAGTCGCGCCGCAGTCCTGCCACTGTCCAATCGGTGCCGGCCGGCCTAGCAGGTAGCCTTGGCCGTACAGGCACCCCATCGCCAGCAAGGAAGCACGCTGGGCTTCGGTCTCGATGCCCTCGGCGACTGATTCGATGCCCAAGGCGCGCGCCAACGCGAGGATCGAGACGACCACCGCGTCACTATTGCCTTCCTCGGCGCCGAGGCGCGCGACGAAGCTGCGGTCGATCTTGACGATCCGCAGCGGGAACGTGTGCAGGTAGCTCAACGATGAATAGCCGGTGCCGAAATCGTCGAGCGCTGCGCCGACGCCTTCGTTCCCCAAGATGGCGAGGATCTTGCGCACGCCTTCGGGATCGTCCAGCAGCGATCCCTCTGTGATCTCCACCACCAGCCGCCACGCCGGCAGTCCGCTGCGCTGCAGCATCTCCAGTAGGTGTGCGCAGAAGTCGGGGCGGCGGAAGTGCAGCGGCGATACATTGATGGTGAGGTAGTGCCGGTCTTCCATGTGGCTGGCAGCCAGCATGCAGCTGTGCTCGAACATCCACCAGTCGATGGCCTCGATACTGCCGCTGGCCTCGGCAATCGGCAGGAATTCCCCGGGCGGCAGCAGCCCGCGCTCGGGATGGTTCCATCGGATCAACGCCTCGTAACCAACCGCGTGTCCGTCATTCAAGCACTGGATCGGCTGGAAATAAGGGACGAACTGATCTTGCTGCAACGCCAGCCGCAGGTCTCGCTCCATCGCCAGCACGTCCACCGCGCGCTTCTGCAGCGAGACATCGAACAATTCAAAGCGCTTGCGCCCCTGCTCCTTGGCGCGATACAGCGCGACGTCGGCATCCCGCAGCACCTCGTCGGCGGCCTGGTAATGCGCATCGGCAATCGCGATACCGATACTGGCCGAGGGCTCGATCTCCTTTCCGGCAATCACCAACGGCACCGCGAGAGCGCTTAGCACGCGCTGCGCAACCTTGATCGCGGTCTCCGGGCCCGGGATATCCTCCAGCAGGATCGCGAACTCATCGCCGGCCAGCCGCGCGACCATGTCCGGATCGCGCAGACAGGCCTGCAGCCGCGTCCCGACTTCCTTGAGCATCACATCGCCAGCGAGGTGGCCGAGGCTGTCATTGATCACCTTGAAACGGTCGATGTCGAGGTACAGCAGTGCGGACTTACGCTTCGGCTCGCGTCGCAGCAGGCCGAGCACACGCTCCAGCCGCTCGCGCAAGTAGCCGCGGTTTGGTAGCCCCGTCAGGGCGTCGTGCATCACCTGATGCTGTAGCTGTTCCTGGACGCGCTCGCGTTCCAGGATCTCGTGGCTCAGCTCCTGGGTGCGTTCCTGAACCCGCTGCTCGAGCTGGGCATAGGCATGCTTCAGGTTTTCCGCCGCGCTGCGGCGATGCAAGGTGGTGGCGATCTGAGAGGCGACGAAACTCAACAGCTCCTGCTCGGCCGGCCCGTACACCTCGGCGGCGTCATAGCTTTGTACGACGACAAGCCCGATTGCCTGGTCGCCGACTTTCAGCGGCATGCCAAGCCAGCACTCCGAGGCCGGACCAGCGACCTGCAGGTCGACTTCTCCGGCGCGGGCGAGGATCTCGATCTGTGACTGGGTGGACAGCAGCGCCTTGCCATGGCGCAGGACATATTCGCTGAGCCCGCGTCCCATCGGCCGCGAGTGCGGGCGGCGCTTGCTTGAGTCGATGTAGTAGGGGAAATCCAGCGACTGGCCGTCTTCGGACACCAGCCCGATAAAGAAATTCTCGGTATGAATCAACTTGCCGACTTCGGCGTGCACGCGCTCGTAGAACTCTGCCTGATTGATGTCGGCGGTAGCCAGCTGGGCGATATGGAACAGCGCCACTTGCAGCCGTTCACCGCGCTGGCGCTCCTCGACCTCCAGTTGCAGGCCGCGATTGGCCTGCGCCAGTTCCAGCGTACGCTGCTGGACGCGTTGCTCGAGCTCCTCGTTGCTCTGCTTGCGTTCGAGCGCGGTGAGGATGTGGCTGGCGACGAATTCGAGCACCGCCTGGTCCTCGGTCGAATACAGGATGCCGGGTTCGTAGCTTTGCAGCACCAGTGCGCCTTGGGAGACGCCGTCGCGAAGCAGCGGCACGCCCATCCAGTCGTTGCTGTCGGTTCCGACGTAACGCAGCGGCCCGGAGACTTGCGTGCGCAGCTCGGCCAGGGTGCCGTGCAGGGGCTTGCCGTCATGCAGCAGGTACCAGGTCAGCGTGCCTGTGCGCTCGGCCAGCGGGACGTCGGCGGGGGTTGGGTCCTCGACGTCGACGAAATACAGGAAGCGGAGCATGCCGCTCTCCGCGTCGAGTCGGACGATGTAGAAGTTCTCCGCGTACATCAGGGTGCCGAGGATGGCGTGGATGCCCTTGAGCAGTTCGGGCATGTCGCGATCGAAGCCAGCGAGATCGGAGATCGCGAACAGTGCAC
>JBDSIA010000041.1:0-10493 GCA_039918175.1 Thermomonas sp. | reverse complement strand
CCGGCGACGGTTACGGCGGCCTGTCGCAGATGGCGCTGTGGTACATCGGCGGCGTGTTCAAGCACGCGCGCGCGATCAACGCGTTCGCCAATTCCACCACCAACAGCTACAAGCGGCTGGTGCCGGGTTTCGAGGCGCCAGTGATGCTGGCGTATTCGGCTTCGAATCGTTCTGCCAGCTGCCGCATTCCCTACGTGGCCAATCCGAAGGCGCGGCGCATTGAGTTCCGTTTCCCGGATCCGATGAACTCCGGCTATCTGATCTTCACCGCGCTGATGATGGCCGGCCTGGACGGCATCAAGAACCAGATCGACCCGGGTGGTCCCAGCGACAAGGACCTGTATGACCTCCCGCCGGAAGAAGAAAAGGGCATTCCGACCGTGTGCCATTCGCTCGACCAGGCGCTGGAAGCGCTCGACAAGGACCGGGATTTTCTCAAGGCCGGCGGGGTGATGAGCGATGACTTCATCGATGCCTATATCGGCTTGAAAATGAAGGAAGTCAGCGCATTCCGCGCGGCGACGCACCCGCTCGAATATCAGATGTACTACGCGATCTAGTTAGGCGTTTGCACAAGGATTGAATCGAAAGATATCCAGCCCGGTGCAGTGCGCCGGGCGTTTGGATAGATGCTCACAGAACGTCCCGGGAAACGGATCGCCACCGTTGATCGCGCGTGGGCTGCGTACCATCGAATGACGCGCCTGCGACTTCGCATACGAGTTGTAAGATCAAGGCATGAGCACCCGGGAAACCCTCGTCCTGCTGGCCTGTTTGATCTTGGGCGGCTGCGCGCATGCGCCATCGACCCACAACCCGATGGCGACGTGGGTGCCGTCGCCCAACTTCGACGAGCGCCGGCCGGTGATCATCGTCCTGCATGCCACCGAGCAGACTTCGGTCGAACAAAGTCTGCATACCCTGCGCACAGGCAACCGCGGCGGCAAGGTCAGTGCGCACTATCTGATTGGCGATGACGGCCACATTTTTCAGTTGGTCGACGACAGCAAGCGCGCCTGGCATGCCGGCGGCGGTTCGTGGGGCGCAATCACTGATTTGAATTCCGCATCCATCGGCATCGAGATCGACAATGAGCGCGGCGAGGCCTACACCGACGCGCAAATCGACTCGGTCATCCGTCTACTTGATGACCTGTGCACGCGCTTGGGCATTCCGCGCACGCAGGTGATCGGCCACTCGGACCTGGCGCCGGCCCGCAAGGTTGATCCTGGCGCGCGTTTCCCATGGAAGCGATTGGCCGATGCAGGCTTCGGACGCTGGCCGCAAGGTGAATTGGTGGATCCCCCCGCCGACTTTGATCCATGGCTGGCGTTGGCCGCTGTGGGCTATTCGTTGACTGACCACGCGGCTGCAGTGCGCGCCTTCCATCGACATTTTCGTGCGCAGGACGATGGCGATAATCCGCAGGCGGCGTTCGATGCGCAGGACCTGCGCATCCTGCACCGGTTGAACGTATCGGTGCACGCGCAAGTTCCATGATCAGTGCGGCGTGCCACCCAGTTGTGGATACGGGTTGACCGCTTCGCCCTGCCACCATTTTTTTTCCGGGCCGAGCACGGTGATCGCGAAATGCAGGTGCGGCGCCTCCGGGCTGGCATCGCCCGTGGACCCTACGTAACCGATCAGCTGCCCGCGCTTGACTGTTTGCTGTTCGGCCAGTCCGTCGGCATAGCGTTGCAGGTGCGCATAGTAATAGGCCAGCGTGTTGTCGGCATTGAACTCGTAGATGGTCAGTCCGCCCAGCTTGCTGGTGAACAGCTTTTCAACGTGACCGTCTGCCACTGCCAGTACTGGCGTGCCATCCGGCGCCATGATGTCGATCGCATCGTGCGAGCGCCCGGCGCTGCGCGTATCAGTGAAGGTGTCGCTAAGCTCCGATACGGCCACGCCCTGCACCGGAATCAACAGTGCAGTGGCGGAGGACGGTGGCCATGTGGTTGCGGGTGGCGTGCCGCGCATGCTTGCAACAGGTGCCGGCAATATCGGTGGCGTCTCACGTGGCTGCTGCGCGACCTCGCCCGGAGACATGCCAGTACTGGCATTGGGCGACGCAACGACAACCGGCGCGCGTGCGGCCTGCCCGCCCCTGCTCATCAGGTAGTACGTCGCGTTGGCACCGACCAGGCCCCCCAACACGAACAACATCAGGCCTCGCAGCGGGGACCGCTTTTTCTCCTGACTCATATGGCCTCCCGCGTTGCCAACGACGTGCGCATGCCCGCCTTACTCCTGGAAGGTGACCGGGATTCCCGGGCTCACCGCACCGGCAACAGTCTGCGCGGCGAAGTTGGTCAGTCGCACGCAGCCACTGGACTGGGTCCGGCTGATCTTGCCCGGATCAGGCGTGCCATGGATACCGTAGTGCGGCTTGTCCAAGCCCATCCAGACGATGCCGACCGGCCCATTCGGCCCTGGCGGCAAGTGGGCCGGCTTGGCGTCCTTGGGCTGGTTGACCAGAATGTCGGGGTTATACCGGTAGTCCGGCTCCTGCACGACCGACACGAACTTCCATTCCCCTATGGGCAGCGGGAACGCGGACGAACCCGTCGAAGCTGGATATTGCGCATAGACCTTGCCTTGGTCGTCCAGCAGCCGCAACGCGCCGTCAGACTTGTCGACCACCACCCGGGCGGCCTTCGCCACGGTTTGCGCGGGCCGCACGAACGGGACCATCAACACGGTGCCGGCGGTGGCGAAATCGGCATCGGGATTCAATGACCTGATCAATTCTGGCTTGGCGTTGAATTTTTCGCCGAGCATCTCGTTCAAGTCCTGGTAGACCAGTCGCGTCATCTTCGCCTTATCCTGGACATTCGATGGCGTAGGCGCATAGGGACCGTCGATGTCTTCCTTGGTGAGCGTGTAGTTGACCAGGATCGGGGCCGTGTCCTGATCAAGCGCAGTCCAAGTCGCGTCGTCCAACTCGCCGGAGACGGTAAGGCCGCGCGCTTCCTGGAAGCCACTGATCGCCTTGCGCACGTTCATGCCCGCTTTGCCGTCGATCTCGCCGCTGGAAAAATTGGCGCGCAGCAAGAGGACTTGTGCACGCAATACGCCCTCAGGGCCGCCGTGTGACTTGGCATCATTGGCCGCGCGCTCGGGAGCAGGCTCGGGCGGTTCGTCCAGGGACTGCAAAGCCAAGCCATCCGGGCCCATGCCAACCGCCTTGACCGGCTGCGGACCCAGAACGGGCGCAGCACCTGCCGCATCTGTGGCAGGTGGCTGCAGTGCCGGGTCGATCGCATCCGCTGCGGGGACCGGCGCGGGCGCCACATCCGCCGAACGATCGCCGGTGGTGGCGGTCGGCTGGTCGCAGGCGGACAGCGACAGGCAGGCAAGCATGGCAAGGCACAGGGGATGCAAGCGATTCATGGGCAACGACCTTGTAAGACAGAAGCCGCATGGTCGCCAGTCGCCCCGGGGGATGGCGTGAAGCCGGACTGCCCCGTTTTGCACGTGGGCCGAAACATGCGGAAATCCACGGGCGGGTTCCTGCCGATAGGGCGCCTCGACGCCGTGCTTCCGGCGGAAACTCCGCGCCCGCAGGTGCTGCAGGAGTCGGATCGGCGCAGCGTGGCCGCTCGCGCGCTGAAAGCCCGTTGGACCCTTGGCCAGCCCAGCTGATCCACTCAACCTGCGAGGTGTCCAGATGCCGAAGTTCCTGATCGAACGCCAAGTGCCGGGAGTAGGCCAGCTCAGCGCCAGCGAATTGCAGGCCGTGTGCAGGAAATCGGTCGGCGTGCTGCGCCAGCTCGGGCCTGACATCCAATGGATGGAAAGCTATGTGGTTGACGACAAGCTGTACTGCCTCTATCTCGCCCCGGACCAAGAAATGGTGCGTGAGCACGCTCGCCTCGCCGGCGTCCCGTGCAATAGCATCAGCGAGATCAAGCGCATCATTGATCCCGCCACGGCCGAGTAACGCCCCCGCAGGCCCGAATGCAAGGGATCGCGCACATTGCCATCGACTTCACTGTCCAGGTACTGGCAGGGATCGTGGGAGTGTTCGTCGGCGTCTACTTCGCGTTGGTGTCGGAGCGCCGAAGGCGTGAGCAGGATGCACTCGAACGTGAAGCCGAGCAGATGCAGGGCTTCGACCGAGCGGTGGACAGCGTGCTCGGGAGCGTGGTCAAGAACACCGCCGAGGCCAAACGCATCCTGCGCGTGCTGGCGTCGCGCAAGGGCACGCTGCTGGTACATGCGGAACTGGAGTCGTCGGTGTGGTTCGCGACACAGGCGCAGTTCATCGCGTTGTGCCCCAACGTCGACCAACGGGTGATCGTGGCCCAATTCTTCGATGAAGTGCGCCGGCTGCAGGCGTTTTCAGACTTTCGAAGCAACATCCTTGTCCGCCGGATCACGGCACCGTTGCAAGAGGACAACGGCGAGTTGGTCGCGCTCGTGGCCGACGTCGACCGCCACTTGGCAGACCTTGCCGAGGATGTCCGGATGTGCGGGATGATGCTTATCAATGACCATGGAAAACCGGTGCACAAGCGCCTGATCGGCATTCGCACCGCGGTACCCACCTGACCCGGCGCCCCATTTTTGCACTAAGTTAGTGCAATGCTGCCCGACACTATCCCTGATCCCGTCCTCGAGGCCCTGGCCACGCCCGTGATGCGGCTGGACGCCGAAGGCTTGGTCCGGCAGGCCAATGCCGCCGCCGGCCACTGGCTTGGCGTGGGTCGCCGGCGTTTGCTAGGTTTGCGCGCCTCGGCGCTGGAGCGCGACAGCCAGCGGCTGGCATCGATACTGGAGCACGCTGATGGCGACGCCCAGCGCCTGCGCCGGATGCCGATGGCCTTCCCCGGTCACGACGACCTGCATTTCGCCGACCTGCTACTAAGTCCACTGGAGGATGGCGGACACTGGATTGAAGTGCATCCGGTCGATGAATTCCCTGGCGACGACCCTGCGCAGCTATTGCCGTCCGCACTGTCGGCCTCGCTCAAGGGACTGGCGCATGAACTGCGAAATCCATTGGCCGGGATCAAGGGCGCGGCGCAGTTGCTGGCACGGCGCAGTGTCGGCGATGCACTTGAACTGACCGAACTGATCGAAAGCGAAGTCGAGCGCTTGGCTGCACTGGTCGATCGCTTGCTGTCGCCCGAGCCGCCGCGTGCGTTTGAGCCGCTCAACATCCATGCCGTGCTTGAGCGCGTGCTGCGTTTGGCCGAAAGCGATGCGGGCTGGGCCACGCGCCTGCAGCGCGACTACGATCCTTCGCTGCCGGAATTCCCCGGTGACGCCGACCGCCTCAGCCAGGCGCTATGGAATCTGGTGCGTAATGCGATTGAATCCGGCGCCACCCATGTGCAGCTGCGCACGCGCGCCGAACATCACGTGCTGATCGGCGATGCACCGCAGCGGCTGGCTTTGCGCATCGAGATTGCCGATGACGGGCGCGGTGTACCCGAAGACCTGGCTGAGCGCATCTTCCTGCCATTGGTGTCCGGGCGCGCCGAAGGCAGTGGCTTGGGCCTTCCGCTGGCCCAGCAGGTGGTGAGGGAACACGGTGGCTCGCTCAGCTATCGCTCGCGGCCCGGGCATACGGTGTTCACCTTGTTGCTGCCGTTGCCGATCGAAGAGATCAACGAAAGCGATGCCATAACCGATGCGCAAGGAGGCCCCCATGGCTGACGCAACCCGGATCTGGGTGGTCGACGACGACCGCAGTGTGCGCTTCGTGCTGGCACAGGCCCTGCGCGATGCCGGTTACGCGGTACTTGCCTTCGATGGTGCGGCCAAGGCGCTCCAGGCGTTGGAAGACGAAGCGCATCCGGAGTTGGTGTTCACCGACGTGCGCATGCCGGGCATGGACGGCCTCGGCTTCCTGGAAGCACTGAAGGCGCGGTATCCGCAGCTGCCGGTAGTGGTGATGTCAGCCTATACGGATGTCGCCAGCACAGCGGGCGCATTCCGCGGTGGTGCGCATGAATTCCTGTCCAAGCCATTTGACCTGGACGAAGCCGTGGAGCTGGCACAGCGCGCCTTGCCCGAGCGGGCATCGGCAAGGAACGAGACGAACAACCCGGGATCGGCGGTCGCTTCAACATCGGACCCGGGTAATGCCCGGCTCATCGGCGATGCGCCGGCGATGCGCGCGCTGTTCCGTGCGATCGGGCGATTGGCGCAAGCGCCGTTGTCGGTGCTGATCACTGGCGAAACCGGCACCGGCAAGGAACTGGTTGCGCGTGCGCTGCATCGCGAATCGCCGCGCGCAGCGCGTCCGTTCGTGGCGCTCAACACCGCAGCCATTCCGTCCGAACTGCTGGAGTCGGAATTGTTCGGCCACGAAGCCGGTGCGTTTACCGGCGCCAACAAGCGCCACATCGGGCGCTTCGAACAGGCCGATCGCGGCACGCTGTTTTTGGACGAGATCGGCGACATGCCGCTGGCGCTGCAGACGCGTTTATTGCGCGTGCTGGCCGAAGGCGAATTCTTCCGCGTCGGTGGCCGCGAACTGATCCGCGTCGATGTGCGGGTGATCGCCGCAACCCATCAACCACTGCAGGCGCTGGTCGAGCAGGGCCGCTTCCGCGCCGACCTGCTGCATCGGCTGGACGTGGTGCGCCTGCCGCTACCGCCGCTGCGCGATCGCCGCGAAGACATTCCCCAGTTGGCCGCACGCTTCCTCGCCAACGCTGCTACGCGTATGCAGTTACCTGCGAAAATACTGGGCAAGGCCGCGCTGGAACGCATGCGCATGCATGACTGGCCGGGCAATGTGCGCGAGCTGGAAAACGTCTGCTGGCGACTGGCGGCGCTGGCACCGGGCGAGACCATTGGCCTGGCTGATCTTGCCGATGCGTTGCCGAACGCGCAGCGGGCAAGTGGCGATGCAACGGATTGGCAGCAGGCACTCGACACCTGGGTGCGCGCGCGCCTCACCGACGGCGCGCAGGACCTGCATGCCGATGCCAAGCGCGAGTTCGAACAAGTGCTGTTACAGGCAGCACTGGATCATTGCGATGGCCATCGCGGTGATGCCGCGTTGCGGCTGGGGCTGGGCCGGAATACGGTGACGCGCAAGCTGGGTGCCTCGCGCAAACGACGCTGATGCGCTCGTGTTCATCCGCCCCGAACCGCATGACCGCCAGACTCTTCGAAATCGCAACAAGGAGCATCGCCATGCAGACGCGTTCCCATCATCATCTTGCCGTCCTGCTCGCCACCCTGGCCTGTACGCTGGCCGGTTGTGCCGGCAGCGGGTCGACTAAACTGTCAAGCCGCCCATCGATGAAGCCGATGACCGGACCCAGTACCGCGAAACAAGCCGTGGCCAACCTTGCCAGTGCATCGGGCAGCTTGGTCAGCGGCAAGCTGATGCTGGTGCCGATGGGTAACGGTGTTCACCTGACCGGAGAGGTCGGGGGCTTCAGGCCGGGTAGCCGCCATGGCTTCCACATCCACGAGAAAGGCGATTGCAGCGCCGCTGATGCGTCCAGTGCGGGCGGTCACTTCAATCCCACCGCGCAGCCGCATGGTCGCGCCATGCAGGGCGCCCACCATGCTGGCGACAGTGACAATATCGTCGCCGACGCCAATGGGGTGGCGCGCGTCAACGCGCACTTCATGGGCGTCAGCCTCGGCGGCGGTGCCGGCAATGACATCGCCGGTCACGCCTTCGTGGTTCATGCCGCACCGGACGACTACAGCAGTCAACCGTCCGGCAATGCCGGCGCGCGCGTGGCATGCGGGGTGATCAAGATCGTTCGCTAGCGCAGGCAGCCGGTCTTGCCGATGACACGCGGCGCACGAATGCGGTAGATATCCAGCTTGCCGGCACGCAGCGATTGCGCACGTCCACTGACCAGCATTTCCGTCGGCTTGCTGGCGTCCAGCACTGGCCCCAGGGTTGCGCCATCGGTGGCGTTGAACGATACCTGCAGCGGCTGCGCATCAACATAGGCGCTGCCATCGCACTTGGCTATGTACAACTGGATCGGCTGGCTTTCGACATCGCTCGAGCGCGCGAACACGATCGCCTCGCCACCTCCGAGCCATGCGGCATCGAATTCGTCATCGCCGGTGTTGATGCCCGCCACCGGTCGTGGTTCGACGAACGCCATTTCATTCCAGTGAGCGACCAGTAAGTCGTGACGGCCGGCGCCACCAAAGCCGTTGCTGGCAAACAGAAGATTCTGGCCATCCGCGGACGGGGTCGGCGCCCATTCATCGCCACTGCTGTTGACCCCTGCACCAAGACTTTCCACCGGGCCGAAACTTCCATCGTGCAAATGTGTTGCGCGATACAGATCGTCGCCACCGAAGCCGCCGTTGCGGTTGGAGAAGAAATACAGCCAGTGGCCATCCGCGCTGAAGATAGGGTCGAAATCGTTGGCGCTCGAGTTGAGCGCCAGCGGACGAGGGTCGCTCCAACGGCCTTCTATGCGGGTGGCCTGCCATAAGTCCCAACCACCTGCGCCGCCGGGTCGATCAGTACTGCCCCAGACGATCTGCTGGCCATCGGGGCTGATGCTCGCGCGAATTTCGGTGTGCGGCGTGGAGACCACGCCGAAACCTTCGATGCCGAACTCGGACTGGGTTTGCGCCGCCAGCGGCAGCAACACCAGGGTAGCGATGGTGACGGCACTTAGCATCATGCGAGGCAGTCCTTGAATGAGGTCGGTGTTCGGGTCAACGCAGGCAGCCTCTGTCATTGCCATCCGCGCAATGCACGAACTGCACGGGCACGGCGTGCGCTTCGAGCACTGCGACGAACTGGCGCTGGCGGGCTTGGAACATCGCGAATCCGCGATCCAGCGTGGCCGTATCGTGTTCGCCTGTTGCGTAGTGCGTGCGCCAAGCGCATGGATCAAACAGCGCGATCCGCACTTCGCCATCGGCATAGCGTGCCAGCGGTTCCTGGCCGGCATCCAGCCAGGCTTCTGACTGCGGCTCCAGTAGCGCGGTTTCAAGCAGTGTCCACAGCGGTTCCAGCCCGACATTGGCGTACTGCATCGCGATCATCGCAGCGAGGTCATGCGCGCTGAGATAGCGCACGTGTTCGATGCGCGCACCGAAGCCGTCCTGCAGCGCGAGCGCGGTGTCGGCAGCGGCCATGCCGCGATCCAGCAGCATGGCTTCCAGTTGCGCACCCACGCTCGCAACGGCATGCCCGCGCATCACGAATGGCAGCACGCGCAGTCCGCCGCCGGCCAGCGCGGCGTCGCATTGCAAAGGTTGTGGCACGTCTCCGGACGCGTCCGCCCCGAAACCGATGACGCGCGCGCCTTGCGATCGCCCCGGTGCACGCTGAAGCAATTCCGCGATCCGCTGATGCAAAGGCCAACCGGCGCGCAACACTTCGGCGGGATCGAAATGCGCGGCGAACAATGCCAGGTCGCAGTCGCCTGCTATCGGGACAAGCTTGGCCAAGTCACGGCCAAGCAGGGTGGCCAGTTCCCCCGCGGCATCGGCCTGCAATGCGGCCTGCTTTGGCGGATCGCCGGCACTCAGCTCCAGCGCGATCACGCCACGGAAATCAGGTTGCTGAAGTGGGTTCATGCGGTTATCGAGTTATCGCTCAGCGCAGCGGCGCTACACTCGTCCATTATGCCCGCCTAGCGGGCACAGCCCCGAGGTGAAATCCATGCTGCACGGTCGTCCTGTCGCCATCCTTGGCGGTGTCCGCATTCCGTTTTGCCGGCAGAACACGGCCTATGCCGATGTCGGCAACCTCGGCATGTCGGTGCGCACACTGGGCGCGCTGGTCGAGAAATTCGGCCTGCATGGGCAGCAACTCGGCGAAGTGGCGATGGGTGCGGTGATCAAGCATTCGTCGGACTGGAATCTTGGCCGCGAGGCCGCGCTGTCGTCCGGGCTGTCGCCACTGACCCCCGGCATCACCCTGCAACGTGCCTGCGGCACCTCGCTCGACACGATCGTGCATATCGCCGGCAAGATCGCCACCGGGCAGATCGAGGCCGGCATCGGCGGCGGCTCGGATACCACTTCGGACGTACCGATCGTGTACGGCAAGTCGCTGCGCCGGCGCCTGCTCAAGGCCGCGGCGGCGAAGACCTTTGGCCAGAAGCTCGCGGCGTTCAAGGGATTTTCGTTTCGTGAACTCAAGCCGGATTTCCCCGGCGTGGCAGAACCGCGCACCGGCAAATCGATGGGCCAGCACTGCGAGGACATGGCGCGGCATTGGAACATCGCGCGCGATTCGCAGGATGAACTCGCGGTAGCCTCGCACCACAAGCTGGCCGCGGCCTACGAGCGCGGGTTCTTCGACGACCTGGTAGTGAGCTTCCGCGGCGTCGCGCGCGACAATGTCCTGCGGCCGGATTCCAGCCTGGAAAAACTCGCCACGCTGAAGCCGGCATTTGACAAGACCTCGGGCAAGGGCACGCTCACCGCCGGTAATTCCACGCCGCTGACCGATGGCGCATCCGCCTGCCTGCTGGCCAGTGAGGAGTGGGCGGCTGCGCATGACCATGAAGTGCTCTGCCACCTGCGCGACG
>JBDSIA010000040.1:0-4023 GCA_039918175.1 Thermomonas sp. | reverse complement strand
CGTAAAAAGCAAGGCGCGTAATGCTCAAGCCCCGATGCTTCAAGCGGTAGCTGCAAGCTTGGAGTGGCGATCACCAGAGGTTATGCAGTGCTGATCAATCCAGGTCTTCGATCAGGACTTCCATCTCCCCGATCTCGCGACGCTGGGCCTCGATGATGCCATCCGCGAGCTTGCGCACACGCGGATCGGAAATCCGGGCGCGTTCGCTGGTCAGGATCGCGATTGAATGATGCGGAATCATCGCCTTCATCCAGGCAACGTCGCCTACCGTGGCCTGGGTGCGCACCAGACCCAGCCCGAGTGCCATCAGCGCAATGCTGCCGAACACGATCCCCAGGTTCTTTTGCCGATCCTTGTACATGTGGCGCATGAAAAACAGCATTACCAGCGCCATCGCGCCGGCCATGATGAAGGTCATGAACATCCGCGTCTGGCTGAACCACACGTGGTCGAGCTGATAGGTGTTGAGGTACATCAGTCCAAACATCAAGACGGCCGATGTCAGGATCATGGCGAAGAAGGTTCGGTAGGGATGCATGCGCTGCTCCTGATATTCACAAGGGTTGATTGATCAGCAATTTATACGAAAGGCGGGTGAGTCCCACGTCGATTGCCGGTGCCCCGCACGCGTGCGACCTCACACATTGGCGTCTTGCGGAGGGATGCTGGTGACCAACGGCGCGGCGCCGCCCGCCACTTCGCCTGCCACCTGCGGACAGTCCGCATCCACGGTGTAAGCGGTCATCGACAGCGACCCGTAGGCATACCCCTCGATCAGCACTTCCGCCGGACGCTGCGCTGCCGCGGCCAGTCCGGCGATGTAGAGCAGTGGCAGGAAATGCTCGTCGGTGGGCACCGCCATCCGGAAGTCGGGATGCGACGCCAGCGCGGCCACCTCATGCGGGCGCTCGGTCATCAGCGCACGCGCATCGGTGTCGAACCGTCGTGCCCAGTCGAATGCGCCATCCGGCTGTTGCCAGTCGATCTCAGCCAGGTTGTGCACCGCATTGCCGCTGCCCACGATCAGCACCCCGCGCTCGCGCAGCACCGCCAGCCTGGCGCCCAGCGCCACATGCCAGTCGAATGGCCTGCGCGCGTCAAGCGACAACTGCATGACCGGGATGTCTGCTGCCGGGAACGCATGCACCAGCACCGACCAGGTGCCATGGTCGATGCCCCAGCCGTCGAGGTCGAAACCGACGTGGTCGGGCTTGACCAGATCGGCCACCTCTTCAGCCAGTTCGGGCATGCCCGGCGCCGGATACTGCACATCGAACAACGCCTGCGGGAAGCCGTAAAAATCGTGAATGGTGCGCGGCAGCGGCATTGCCGTCACGGCCAAGGCGTTGACATGCCAGTGCGCGGAGATCGCCAGGATCGCGCGCGGCCGCGGCACCGATGCCCCGAATGCCCGCCACGCCTCGGTGAAGCGGTTGCGCTCCAGCGCATTCATCGGACTGCCATGGCCCAGGAAAGCGGCAGGCATCAGCGGCGTGGACATGGCGGATACCTCGGTTCTGGCCAAAACTTTACTCTAGCCAATGCCAGGTGCATCGCCCGCTCGAATGCGCCCGGCCCACACGCACGAGACACCGCTGGTCAGGACGCAGCATCCTCGACCACCGGCTGCAGGCTCACTGACAGCTCCTCAAGTTCGCCGATTTCCGCCTCCAGCGCGTCATAGAACTCCGCTTGGCGGGTCATCAGGTCTTCGATCTTGCCGGCCACCTTGAGTTTCTTCAGCTCGCCATCGAACAGCAACCACTGCGCCGTCAGTTGCTCGACGTAATTCTTCGAGTAGTGGCGCATTTCCTTGAGCTGGTTCAGCGTGGCAGTGACGTGATCGAGCGGTGTCTTGGTATCGGCGGTCATGGGACGCACTCCGTGGATGGAATCCTGCACCCTAGCCCTGCGAAGCTGGCTGGGATGCGAACGGGTTGTTGGGCTCTCACGCTGTCTGCACATCACGCCGGATTGTGCTTGCCGTGTCGCTATCTGTAATCGCCACCACACTTCGTCATGACTTCACACAGGCGAAGCACCCTTTCGCCACTTCCACGAAACAGGCACAGCGATGAAGCACACCCTGATGGCACGACCGGCGATCGGCAGCGGGCTGATCCTCACAATTCCACTGGTGATGACTTACCTGGATCGCAACCAGCCGGAAGGCGACGGCTGGCATTGGAGCCCCCTGGACTTCCTGGTCATGGCAGCGCTGTTGTTCAGTGCCGGGCTGGCCTATGAATTCCTTGTCCGCAGGATCCCGGACAAGCAGCACAGGACCATGCTGGGACTCGGGATTCTATGTGTGGTTCTGCTGGTATGGGTCGAACTTGCCGTGAGCGGTGTCAGCCAGCTGCTGGATTTCCTGTTCGGCTGACGCGGTGATGTTGGCTGAAAACAAGTCAGAGTGAACAGCTTTTGCCGATGGGAAACGTGAAGAATCCTTGACTCTGGACTCTGGTCAAGGGTTTAAGGTTGCCGCACACACGCAGTGCGGGTTGAACCCCCGAGGTCCCCATGAAGATCGGAACGCTGGCCCAAAGGGCCGATGTCGGCATCGACACCATCCGGTACTACGAGCGCGAGGGCATGATCCCGGCGCCGCTGCGCACGCCATCGGGGTATCGCGACTACCGCGACGACGACGTGGCGCGTCTGCGTTTCGTGCGCCGGGCCAAGCTGCTGGGTTTCACCTTGCAGGAAATCCGCGAGTTGCTGGAGCTGACCGCCAGTGCGTCGGACGACATGGCCGGGTTGAACGCGCGGGCGCAGGCCAAGGTCGATGACGTCAACGGCCGCATTGCAGAACTCGTCCGCGTACGCGATGCCCTGCAACGGCTGGTCACCGCCTGCCCCGGCCACGGCGCACTGGACACCTGCCCGATCATGGCGGCACTGTCGCAGGAGCCGTCATGAGCGGCCCCGAGCACACCGAAAACGACCATCCCGAACACGGGCACGCACATGGCGACAACGGCAAGGCTGGCCACGGCAGTGACGCCAAGGCGGCGCCGGCGGCATCACAGGTCATCGATCCCGTCTGCGGCATGACCGTGGACCCCGCGACCGCGAAAGGTGGCTCGGCAGAGCATGAAGGCACCACGTATCACTTCTGCAGCACGGGCTGCAACAGCAAGTTCGTCGCCGATCCGGTGCAATACCTGGGCGACGCGCCAGCTGCCCCGGTCGAAGCGATTGCCGGCGCGATGTACATCTGCCCGATGCATCCGCAGATCCGCCAGGACCATCCGGGCATCTGCCCGATCTGCGGGATGGCGCTGGAACCGGAGATGCCCAGCCTGGAGGATGAAGACAATCCGGAGCTGCGCGATTTCAGCCGGCGCTTCTGGTGGACCTTGCCGCTGTCGGTGACCGTGTTGCTACTGGCGATGTTCGGCCATTACCTGCCTGCATTGCCGACGACCACCCGCACCTGGCTGGAACTGGCGCTGTCCGCGCCGGTGGTGTTGTGGGCGGGCTGGCCGTTCCTGGTGCGCTGCGTGCAATCGATCCGCACGCACAACCCGAACATGTGGACGCTGATCGGCATCGGCGTGAGCGCGGCGTTCTGGTACAGCGTGGTGGCCACGGTTGCGCCGGGGCTGTTCCCCGCCTCGTTCCAGGAACACGGGCGCGTGGGTGTTTACTTCGAGGCGGCGGCGGTGATCATCTCGCTGACGTTGCTCGGTCAATTGCTGGAACTGCGCGCACGCTCGAAAACCGGCGCGGCGATCAAGGCCCTGCTGGGCCTAGCGCCGAAAACCGCGCGCCGGGTCATGGACGATGGCAGCGAACAGGACATCCCGCTCAATCATGTCCACGTTGGGCATCACTTGCGCGTGCGCCCGGGTGAAAAAGTCCCGGTCGATGGCAGCGTGGTCGAAGGCAAGTCCAGCGTGGACGAATCGATGCTCACCGGCGAGCCGATGCCGGTCAGCAAGTCGGTCGGCGACCGGGTGATCGGTGCCACTCAGAACAGCACCGGCGCGTTGCTGATTCGCGCCGAACAAGTGGGTT